>CAJXHA010000312.1 GCA_913053615.1 uncultured Bacteriovoracaceae bacterium
GATCTCAATGATATAAAGCTTTTATGTTCTTGCAGGAAAAACCATAGATTTATACAAGAAATGGGCTGAAACCATGTAATTCTTTCTAAAAAGTGCAAAAAGCGATGTCACTTTGACTCCAAAATGAAGATCTTAAGAAATATTTGAAACAAATTGAAAATTGAAAAAAATTTATGGGGTCAGTGTGGGACTAAAAAAAAAGGGTGCCTTAGCACCCTTCTCTCTTTAAAGTATTTATTTATTTTGAATTAAAGTTTTTCGTCAGTCTTCCCTTGATAGATTTGTCTAGGACGAGTGATACGCATACCATCTGCTTCAATCATTTCTTTCCACTGAGCAATCCAACCAGGTTGACGACCTAATGCAAACATTACAGTGAACATATTGGTTGGGATTCCAAGTGCTTTGTAGATGATACCTGAATAGAAATCTACGTTTGGAAATAATTTTCTCTTTGCAAAGTACTCATCACTAAGAGCAGTTTTCTCAAGTCCCTTAGCGATATCTAGTAGTGGATCTTCAACGTTTAATTTATCGAGAACGACATCACAGTATGCTTTGATAACTTTAGCACGTGGATCAAAGTTCTTATAAACTCTGTGTCCAAATCCCATAAGACGGAATGGATCTTCTTTATCTTTTGCTTTTTCAATAAATTTTTCGTATCCACCACCATCTTTTTGAATCTCAGAAAGCATTTCAAGTACAGCTTGGTTAGCACCACCGTGAAGAGGACCCCATAGTGCATCAATACCTGAAGAGATTGAAGCAAAGAGATTTGCTTTAGATGAACCTACTACTCTTACTGTGCTGGCAGAACAGTTTTGTTCATGATCTGCGTGAAGGATTAAAAGAACATCAAGTGCTTTTGCTACTTCTTTATTTGGCTCATTACCGGTCATCATATAAAGGAAGTCACTTACGTAATCTAGATTATTATTAGGTTCAATAAGATCTTTACCTTGTCCGTGTCTATATACTGCTGCAGCAATTGTTTTTAATTGCCCAAGCATTAGAGGAATGATTTCTTTTTTCTGTTGATCGCTAAGATCTTGGTTTAAGTATTCTGGATAGAAACCAGAAAGTGCCACCATTGCTGCAGATGTGATTCCCATTGGGTGAGCATCTTTTGGAAATGATTTAATAATTGTTTTTACACCTTCAGGAATTTTCGATCCTTTTTGAATCGCTGCGGTAAATTCTTCAAGCTCACTAGTTGAAGGTAATTTTCCATTTACGACTAAGTAACTTACTTCTAAGAAACTAGATTTCTCACAAAGGTTTTCAATTGTGTAACCACGGTGTTTTAAAATACCTTTCTCACCATCGATAAATGTAATATTTGATAGACATGCACCTGTGTTACCAAGTCCGTTATCATAAGTAATGAAACCGGTTTCAGCTCTTAGCTTAGAAATATCTAATGCTCTCTCACCTTCTGTTCCTTCAATAATATCTAATTCTATGGTCTTCTCACCAAGCTCTAGCTTTGCACTCTTAGACATGAATTCTCCTTTATATATATTTTTTTAACTAATCGGTGTCGTAGTGGTTTTACTTTAGTAATAATGTCAGAGATAAAGTGGCACCAGGGCCAAAATGTTAACTAAATATTAGATCTGATATTTAGCTAATATTTATTTCAAGATTCTAAGAACTTCTTACACTATTACTAAAACCTTTCGCATTTTCTTGAACTTAGCATAGTTGAAATAATTTAATTTAGCATCTCGCAACCTGCCATATATTTTTGGCACAATGATTGCTCCTCTAGTTTTTAAGCCAAACTAGAACAATGAGTGTTCAAGCAATGCAAAAAAAAGGGGAAATTGCTATGAGAGTCCTGCCATTATCTTTATTAAGACTATTTTTACTACAATGTGTAATGACATTAATTTTAACGTTAACCATGCAAGACGCCTATGCACAAAGAGGCGGTCGCGGTGGCGGCAGAGGTGGAAACGGTGGATCAAATGGTCCTGTGCACACTAATCCAAGCAGTAGTTTTTTAAGTGTGAATCAGTATATGTATGATGGTGATCGTTTGCCACTACATAATAAAATGGATCTTTCTATGGCCGATGCCTTAGAGATATCAGCTCAGTCGAGCTCATGGAATGCTGCACTTGAAATAAAGTTAAATAGACAAACAATTCAAACAGTTCAATTAAGTAGTTATATGCAAGCAAAGAAAGTATTAATTCCTCAATTGCACATGGGTGATAAGTTAGTATTAAAAGTAATTGGACAAGTATATATTCAAAGTATTGAAGCAACTAAAGCTTATAGTCCTGGTCCAGGAAATGGTCAAAACGATAGATTAGTAGCTTTATTACACGGACAATTTACTGCTTCAACAACTTTAAAGGTTAGAAAGCTAATTGCAGAACAAAATGGTCGTGGAGTTCTACAAGGTAAAAACGTTAAAAAGGTTGTTCTTGTTGCAAGCTCTGCCAGAGGACGTGCACAAGCTCAATTATTAATTAATGGTCAACCTGTTGGATGGTCACAAACAATCCCTACTTATAAAACACGCTTAGTTTTTGAATTAAATGGAAGAAGAAATGTAGTAGGAAACCAAATCCAATCTATTGAATTAAAAATCAATGGACGTGCAGTTACATTAAATAGAATCGCTGTTGTTACAAATAATTCACAAGGTGGTCATCACGGTGGTGGACAACATCCAAGACAATCAGTAGGTGTTCAAGTTAATAGAAGTTTTCTTGGATCACAAAATGTAAGTCTGCAAAGTTTAATTGGATACCAGAGAGTTAATATGCATGCACCAGTAAGAAAATTAATCATTGATGTAGCTGGACATGGGAATGTAATGGTGAATGGAGCTGGAATGAGATTAGGGAGTGTATCAAGCTTAGGCCGTATCTCTACTAGTGAAACTGTTCATGTAAATGGAGCTGCGAGTATTGCTCAAATAAGTATGCGAGTAGCAGGAAGATTAACAATTAAATCAATAACAATTCAATACTAGGTTACAATTAAATTATAAGAGTAACCATTTCTCTCCCCCGACCCATGAGCAATCATGGGTCTTTTTTTTGGGGATTATCTTTGTGGAATTCTATTTACTTGATATGGAAAGTAGACACTTGAATTACGTCTTAATCCCGTAGGATCAAATACAGTTCCAGCTCCACCATTAAAGAATGAATTCACTCCACTCATTGTTCCGTAATTTGAGTACGATCTTGCTCCATAAAATGAAGATGCAGATGAAGAACCAAAACCAAAGCCTCCACCATAATTATTTCCATATCCACTACCGCTATACATACTTGTATAAGCATTATTAGCTAAGCGATTAGACATGGCATTTTGACCAGCTTGATAACCATTATTCCCTAGCGCCATAGCACCAACACCTAGACCAACAACCGCAACAGCACTTCCGCCAATCCATAGATTTCTCTTTCTCTTATATTGATCTCTATAGGCTTCATTTTCAGCAGCACGACGTGCTTGCACAGTTGCACTATCTACTACACAGCCATAAGGATTTTGTGAGTCACTGGCTGGAAGACGAGTAAAATTACTTGGACACCTTACAACACAAAGACCATTTACTTTGTCTTCATTGGCTGCACA
>CAJXHA010000313.1 GCA_913053615.1 uncultured Bacteriovoracaceae bacterium
TTACTTTCATTAAATTATACTTTGAAATTATAAAAATAAATCCGGTATTTGTTATTGGTTGTGGTGGATATGTTTGTGGACCAACTCTTCTTGCTGCATGGTTAAATTTTAAGAAAGTATTTGTTGTTGAGCAAAACGCAATTGCAGGTCTAACTAATAAACTATTATCTAAAATCAGTGAAAAAAACTTTGTAGCTTTTAAAAATACAAAAGGTATTGAGAAAAATGTTTTTGTATCAGGTAATCCAATACGATCAGAGATTAAGTACCAAGAAATTATAAAACCACAAAATAATATCAATATTCTCGTTTTCGGTGGAAGTCTTGGTGCAAGTCAAATTAATGATATAGTTCTAAGGTATGCTAAAGAAAAAAAAGATAATGTACATATTAGGCATCAAGTTGGAAAAGATAATATCAAAAAAATAGATATAGATAATTATGAACAGCTTGAGTACTTAGATAATATTGCTGAGGATTATGCCTGGGCAAATATAATTATATCAAGAGCTGGAGCTTCAACAGTAACTGAGTTAGAACTCATTCAGAAACCAGTTATATTTATTCCATATCCAAACGCTGTTGATAATCATCAAGAGTATAATGCAAAATCAATGCAAGAAACCTCCAATTTTTGTGTACATATACTTAATCAAAAACTTAATTCAGATAATCTATATAGTGAATTAATAAAAGCAATTGATGACATTGTGAGCAGTGAAAAATACCTACCTTCTGAGGTAAAAAAGCCAATAAATGCGAATGAAGTCATAATTAAGGAAATTCAAAAAATATGCATGGTTTAAATAAGAATTTAAAACTTCACTTTATAGGTGTCGGTGGAATAGGGATGAGTGGTATTGCTGAAGTACTTCTCAATCTAGGTTATAAAGTTTCTGGGAGTGATCTAAATAAATCCTCAGTTATTGAAAACCTGATAAAAAAGGGACTTGAGTTTCATCAAGGACATAGAGCTGAGAATTTAAAAAATGTTAATATTATGATTTATTCCTCAGCAATAAAATCAGAAAATCCAGAATTTCAAGAGGCCGAAAGACTAAATATACCAATTATTAAAAGAGCTGAGATGTTAGCTGAGCTAATGCGACTAAAATTTGGAATAGCTATCGCTGGTTCGCACGGAAAAACAACAACGACTAGTATGCTTGCAACGATTCTAAGTGGGTTAAAACTATCACCTACATTTATCGTTGGTGGTGTTGTAAAAAACTTAGGAAGTAATGCTGGTTTAGGTGAAGGTGATATTCTCGTAGCTGAAGCAGATGAGTCAGATGGATCATTTCACTTTTTAAACCCAATAGTAACGGTCCTCACAAATATAGACAATGATCATATAGATTATTATGGTTCAGAAGAAAAGCTAACAGAATCATTTGTTTCTTTTGTAAATAAAGTACCATTTTATGGAGAGATTATTTTAAACTTTGATGATGCAAAAATTAGGGAGCAATCAGACAAGTTTAATCGTAAGCACACAACCTTTGGCTTTGATAATAATTCTTATGACTATAATATAACTAATTATAAATCAGAAAATGGTAAGGCGTACTTTAGCCTTAAAAAGAAAGAAGAAAGTTATGACTTTGAAATTCAAATGAGTGGAAAGCATAATGTATCAAACTGTGTTGGTGCAATAATTGTAGCACATAAATTAAAACACTCATTCGAATCAATTCAAAAAGCTTTAAACTGTTTTGAGGGAGTTGGAAGACGATTAGAAAAGTTATATGAATCGGAGAATCTTCTAATTATAGATGATTATGCTCACCACCCTACTGAGCTTGAGAAAACAATTAATTCAGTAATCAATACTTATAAAGATTATAAAATTAATTTTGTCTTTGAACCTCATCGTTACTCGAGGACTAAGAATTTTTGGAACGACTTTGTAAGTGTTCTAACAACTCAAATTAATACGTATATTTTGCCAATTTATCCCGCAGGTGAGGATCTTATTCCATATATAGACTCTGAATTACTAGTTAAGCAATTGGTAAAGAGCGAAACTCCTGCAAAGTTTATTAATAGCATTAATGATTTAAAGATCGAAAAAAACTCAAGCGAAAAAACTTTGTTTGTATTTATGGGTGCAGGGCCAATAAGTAAAAATATAAGAGAGTATATTCGTGAGCTTTGATGCTATTAAAGATTGTGAGTATTTTAAAGATGCAGAGTTGGCTCGTTATACAACGATTCGTTTAAAAAAAATTGGTGACATTTGTATTGTTAAATCTTTGGACGCCCTAATAGAATTAAAAAGAGTAGCTAATAAAGAACATAAAAAAATACATCTTATTGGTTGGGGTGCAAATCAAATCATTAAAGATACAAAAGATAAGATTTTCGTAAAACTAGACCTTCCATTCAATCGTGACTATCTAAAAGAAGCACGTGATGAATATGATCTACCGGCATCTGTTAGCCTTAATATCCTTCAATCCCATGCACAGAAATTTGGATTAAAAGGATGGGAGGTATTCACGGGAGTTCCTGCGAGCTTAGGTGGTGCTTTAGTAATGAATGCTGGCACTAGTCTTGGTGAAATTAGTGATGTTGTAAAATCTGTTACTGTTTTAAGAGAAAACAATCAGATTGAAGAGTTAGAAAATAAAGATCTCTTTGTTTATAGAAATAATAAATTCTTAAAACCCGGAGATATTATTCTCAGTGCGAAGCTAATTCATCATGGAATTGAAGAAAGTATAAAGTCACAGATAAAAGAATACATGCAGTTTAGAAAAAACTCTCAGCCATTAAAAAGCTTCAATTGTGGCTGTGTCTTTAAGAACTATACTCCTCAGCACAGAGCTGGTCAGTTTATTGACACCTTGGGGCTTAAAAACTTCACTTTTAAGTCTTTAAAGGTAAGTGAAGTCCATGCAAACTTTGTAGAGCATGCTGGAATGGCGACATCTGATGAGTGTGAGTACTTTTTAGATAAATTAAATTCTATCCTAGAGCAACATACTGGGGTAAAATTTGAATTAGAAGTAAAAATTTATTAAAATTTATTATGGTGAAGTTTTTAACAATTCTATTTATTTCAACAACACTCTATTCTGCTACTAATAAGCAGAAGAAGGTGCAGTATAAAACTTTCTTTGGAAGTTGTCCTAGTCGTGTTGCTGGAAAGTTAACTCTTGATTTAGTTAGTGAGTTTGAAAAAAATAGATCTCTTTTAGAAATTAAGGAGAAAATTGTTAAAGATAAACTAGATGAAAAACATTTTTTATCTACTTATAGTATTAATTATCATCCAGTAGAAAACTTATTAAAGTTTAAATTTGATTGTCCCAAGCCTCTTTTAAAAGCACAAATTTACAAGAAAAATGGTGATGAGTTTTATACTGCTATTCTTGTTGATAATGGTAAATTTGTTGATCCAACCTATGAAGTTTTACTAAGATCAGAGAAAAAACTTAATCATCAATTACCTCATTTAGCGTATCCGGTAAGCTTAATTGATAGCGGAATTGAGAGTGAAATCAAGGACTTAGTGTCAAAGTTTAATAAAGAGTATAAAGGAAAAATTTCAGAAATAATTGTTGATGATAATAAGAAATTAACACTTATTTTTAGTAGA
>CAJXHA010000314.1 GCA_913053615.1 uncultured Bacteriovoracaceae bacterium
CTTTTGTAACTCTTTAAGAATATTAATGTTGGCAGTATTTTTACTTCTATTCAAGATATAAATCTGAGAATTCTCTTGGATAAAAGGTTTGGCCAAGTTGAGAGTGTTGTCTAGCTTTTCTAGGTCTTTTTTTTCATTAATGACAGCATGAGCTATAAAAAAAGGTTTTCCAAAGTTTTCACCTAGAAAAAAGTTATTTGTATGTTTATCTTCATGCTCAACATTTGCTAGGGATTTGGTGAGGATACCATTTAAAAGATAATTAATTTCATAGGCACCAGGTGAGTTAAAGTCTAAAAGCTCATCAGTTAGCCAGATGATCCCACAGGTTTCAGGGTTTATATGCTGAGATAAATGTTCTACCTCATGAGACATTTATTTCCTTTTTTGCATAACTATCAAGAACACCATTTATAAAGCTAGGGGATTCAGCAGTTCCATACTTTTTCGCTAACTCAATACATTCATTGATAATAACTTTATAGATTTCTTTGCCATCCATTTGAAGCTCTGAGAAACCTAGTAAAAGAATGGTCTGGTCTACTTTAGAAAGTCTTTCCATTTTCCAATTCTTTAAATAAGTTTGAATCTTTTCATAAGTCTCGTCATACTGAGAAAGGGTATTTGAAATTAATCCAATAACATACTTACTTACTTCAGATTCAAATGAAAAATCACTTGATGTTGCAAATTCTGCTAAGTTTTCTCTTAGCACTTCTTGATTGTCCTCTTTCATTGCAACTCGCATCTCTTTAAATACTGGAAGTTGTAAGTGAAAGAAGTATTTAAAACAAAATTCTCTGGCTTCTCTTTTTTTGGAATGGTCCACATCTACCTCTAGTTCACAGAACTATTAAAATTAGTCTCTTCATCTTTTATATTATTAACGAACTCTTCAACATCTTGAAACTTTCTATATACAGAAGCAAAACGAATATATGCAACTGGATCTAAGTTTCTTAGATACATCATTATTAATTTCCCTATCTCAATAGAAGAAATTTCTTTTTCGTTAATCTCAAGAATATTTTTTTCTAGGTTCTCAACAAGACGGTCTACTTGGTCTGTTGAGATTGGTCTTTTTTGACAGGCCTTTTCAAGCCCACCTTTAATTTTTTCTCTTTTGTAAGGCTCTCTTCTGCCATCCATCTTTACAACCATTGGCATTGAGATTTCAATGGTCTCATAGGTTGTGAAACGCTTGGTGCATTCATCACACCTTCTTCTTCTACGAATAGAAAAACCCTCTTTGAGTAACCTTGAATCCACAACTTTCGTGTCATTTGAATCACAAAATGGGCAACGCATAAAACACCTCTGACTTAGTCTTTATAAGTACTTGGATTGGGCTCTTTTGGCAAGCTAAGAAGCAATGATAATGCGGGCCTTTGTAAGATTTTTATTGTCATGCGCAAATTGACTAAGAATTTTTAGCAATGATAAATTTAAGTACACACAAATTTGAGGGACATTTATGCAAATCTTAAAGCAAATAGTACTTATACTAAGCTTATTCATTGTATTCTATCACTTTAATATAATGTAATTCTAGCCACTTAAACTATTAACTATTTCTTGTTTAATGGTATAATTATATTAATGAAGTTTTTAGTTTTATCATTATTATTCGCAATTATTTGCTCAGCAAATGATAAGTTTATACGCAAAGTGATGGACTATGAGCGCGGTGGAGGAGAGTTACAAATACGCTATAAGTGCGTAAGAAATCCCCCGCTTAATCGCTGTTCTGATAGCGATTTTATTTCTATGGCAAGTGAGAGTTGCCCTTCTAGTAAATATACAGTTAGTGTTAAAAGAAAAATTGGCTGTATTAAAGACCCTAAACAAAATTACCTTGAAGTTTGTAATCTTGCAGATATAACGTGTATGCCTAAATCAAGTACAAGTAATTCAAGTTCACCAAAACAAACAAGTAAAGACTTAAGTGAAACCAACCAAGCAGAAGATGGTCTTTTAGAAGAAGAAGATGATTACGATATTGAAACTGATGATACAGAAGATTATGAAACAGATAGCACTGATAATAATGGGATTATAAAGCCACAATCATATGATGGATATATTAAACCACAAAATACGAGACAAGCTAATCCTCGAAGTAATAATTCTAACTCATCAAATAATAGTGAAGAGGAAGTGGAGTCTGAGAAAGATGACGAACAGGCACAAGTTGATGAAGTTGAAGTTGCAGATGAAGAAGGAATATCCACTGATGCAGAACGAGTGGAAACAAATGAAGAATTAGTTGAAACGGAAGAACAAGTGCAAGACTTAGAAGTTGATAAGCTAGAGGCATTAGATGCAAAGCCTGGTGAAATTAAAGAAGATCAACAAATTAGTGAAGAAAAAAAAGAAGAATTACAAGAAGCTCTTGAAGATTCTTCGAAAGTAGAAGAGTTAGAAGAGGCCATTGAAAAAAGAGATAGTAATTTAAACCAAAAAAAGCCCGAAGATGAAACTTCAGGCTTAATTATTAACTCTAATTAAATTTAAAAATCAATTAAGAAAAATTATTTACAATTACCTTCTGTGTACTCAGTGATCCCATCACAACCTGCTTGGCAAGGATTAGGATAAGTTTGTCCATTACTTCCACATACCGGGCGAAAATCTTTAGTACAGATACACATATCATTTTCTTCAGCAATTCCATTGCTTGTTTCTTCTGCTGTATCGTTACTCTCTTCAACTTGCATCGATTCTGTTTCTTTAACTTTTGCATCAACACCATCATCAGTCATTTTTGATTTTGGGTCACAGCTTGTGAAAAGAATTAAAAGTGCAAAAAGTGAAATAATTTTATTCATTACAACCTCAACTTATTTTAGTTTTTATTGATATACTGGGAAATCATGGCAAAGATTAATGATTTCTTGCTTGATTTTTTCGTGCTTGGCCTGATCCTCTGGGTTTTTTAGAGTATCAGCAATCCAATTAGCTACCATAACCATGTGCTCTTCTTTTAGTCCACGCGTTGTTATAGCAGGTGTTCCGATTCTAATTCCACTGGTTACAAAAGGTGAACGAGTATCTTTAGGAACCATATTTTTATTCGTCGTAATATGAACTGATTCCAGTAAGGCCTCAGCATCTTTTCCACTCATATTAACTGAATCAGTCTTAATTAGTACAAGGTGATTATCAGTACCACCACTTACAATATCAATTCCTTGATTTTTTAATTCAGATGCTAGCTTTTGTGCATTTTTTACAACTTGAGCTTGGTAAGTTCTAAACTCATTACTAAGTGCTTCATGAAAAGCAACTGCTTTAGCTGCAATAACATGCTCAAGAGGTCCACCTTGAATTCCTGGAAAGATATTTGAATTAATCTTTTTTCCCCACTCATTATTACTAATTATAATTCCACCGCGTGGACCACGTAGTGTTTTATGAGTCGTACTTGTAACAAAGTCAGCAATGCCAACTGGGCTAGGGTGAACGCCTGCCGCGATTAGACCTGCAATATGTGCCATGTCCACCATCATCAATGCACCGACACTATCAGCAATCTTTCTCACTCTTTCAAAGTCAATTACTCTAGGATATGCACTTGCACCTG
>CAJXHA010000315.1 GCA_913053615.1 uncultured Bacteriovoracaceae bacterium
ATCTTTTAATTTTAGAATTCTTTTCTTATTCGCACCTAGATCTGAATAACCAACTCTTGATGCACTTCTAAAGTGAAGAAGATCTTCGCTCTTATATAGTTCTATGTCATCAACAAAACCCATCAATGATGATTTAAAATTATAGTGAATATAATTTTCTCCCTCTTGAGTTATTTTCCAATCAAGGTCTGACTTTAAGATAGTTTTCTTTATCTCATCCAAACTTTGCTCCGTTTTAATTGGTGCAAGATAGTGCTCTTTATCATCAGGGTAAAAGCTAACAACACAGTTTGGTTTATTTGGACATTTTTGAAGTTTACCATCTTGAACACCGAGTTCTGGATTCATCTTTTGACTCTGGTTTCCAAGAACTGAGAGTCTAACTCCAAAAGCAATGATAGCGATAGCAATAATAGTCATAAATAGCCTTGTCTTTTTCATACAAGAATTTTAATCATTATTAAGAACATCGTAAAAGGTAATATTATGAAAGAGCTTATACAAATTATGAAAACTATTGATGCTTCACGATGTTATGAAATTCGCAAAAATGTTTTCATAATAGAGCAAGGAGTCCCCAAAGATTTAGAGCTTGATGAGTACGACAAATCTGCCATGCATGTCCTCGCATTATATGACTCTAAAGCTGTTGGTTGTGCACGTGTGAGAGAGTTTTCTGATTATTATAAGGTTGAAAGAGTTGCCGTACTAAGAGAATTTAGAGGAAAGGGAATTGCACGAGAGATAATGTTATTTATCGAGAATGACATAGTGTGCAAGAAAAAAGATATCGTTTTAAATGCTCAGGCCTCTGTGATCGATTTCTATACTAAACTTGGTTATGTTGGAGAAGGGAAAAGGTTTATGGAAGCTGGTATTGAGCACCTTAAAATGAAAAAGACCTCCAATTTTGGAGGTCTATCCTAAGTCTGCTTCACTTCCTTAAATTTTAATAAGGTTAATATCTTTATCGGATGGATTTGCTCAAGCTTTAGTTTTTTGTTATATATCTCTTAAAAATCAAGGGTTTATCATATGAAATACATTCTAATTTACTTCTCTCTATTCCTCACGCTCTCATGCCAAAATGATCATGAGATTAGGTTAAAAGGCAAAATTTTTGGAACTTACTATAGTGTAATTACTTATGGAAAAGAGAAAGAGCCAGAGGTATTAAGAAAAGAAATCGATCAACTCTTAACTCGACTTGATTATATTTATTCAACCTATAAATCAGACTCTGAACTTTCAAAATTAAATAACTTTCACTCAGAAGATACTATTGGTTTAACCAGTGAGCTTTTTAATGTTTTGAAAATCTCTGAAGAAGTTTATCAAGATACAGACGGCTTCTTTGATGTCACTGTTGGTCCCATTGTAAATGCTTGGGGCTTTGGACCAGATGGTGTTCAAAAAAGACCTAGTGAGAAGGAGTTAAAGATTCTGTCTCAATTGGTTGGTATGGATAAGATTAAACTATTTGATAATGGTGATATAAAAAAAATAAATAAGAATATTTATATCGATCTCTCAGCAATTGCTAAGGGACATGCAGTTGATGAGGTGAGTGAGTATTTAAAAAGAAGTGAGTTTAAGTCTGCTCTAGTAGAAATTGGTGGAGAGGTGAGGGCCTATGGTAAGAAGCCTGATGGAACTGATTTTAGAATAGGAATTGAAAAACCAAGTGAAGTGCAGTCGGGTGAAATTGTAAACGTTGTTGCTTTAGATAATATGTCTCTTGCTACTAGTGGGAGTTATAGGAATTATAAGAAATACCAAGATAAGGTATTCTCTCATACCATCGATCCAAAAACTAAGAAACCTGCTCAAAATAAGGTGATCTCTGTCACAGTTGTACACGAAAAATGCGTTTATGCTGATGCCTATGCAACTGCTTTAATGGCAATGGGAGCTAAAAAAGCCTTAGAATTTGCAAATAACAAGGGCTTGGGGATTTATATTTTAGTGAAAAATGGTGAAAAAATTGATACATTAACCTCAAATAGTTTCCCAAAGAAATAAGGTTTTATATGAACACATTATTAATCACATTAGGAGTTTTTAGTATTGCATTTGTTGGTATGGCAATTGGTGTAATCATTTCTAATAAAGCAATTAAAGGTTCATGTGGAGGTATTGGTCAATTAATGGGTGGAAGCGCTTGTGACTTATGCTCTAAAAAAGATCAATGCGAAAAAACTGGCAAAGAAATTTGTGAAGAGGGAGAGGCCTGTTAGTTTTATAAGCTAAGGTTTAATGTCCCAAATAAAGCCGTTCTATCGAGCTCCACTCTGGTAATAGAAGCTTCAACTCCGCCAGCAACAGTAATATTACTATTTACTCTATAATTGACAGAGAAACTTGCAATATCATCCATATTTGGATTGAACTCAAAAGTTCTAACTTGATCACCATCTTGGTCCCAATCGAAATCAACACTTGCAGAAATACTATAGTCATCATTAACCATATAGCCTAACCATGACCCCACACCAACACGAGTGGTTTGACGTCTATTTGGAATGACACCATCACAAGAATAAGGCGCTTGTTTACACCAATCTGGATAAAATTCATCATCAGGATACACATCTCTTTCTAACATTGTTCTTAAACCATAGCTAAGTCCTGGAACATTACTATAAAACCCAAGTGTCGTTGAGAGACCTGCACCGTATAGCATTTCATTATCTTGACTGCCTTCGGTTGAAGGAATTTCATAATAAACATTTGTATTAAGATAAAGTGTTTTATTATTAATGATATTTTTTATGGATAAGTTTACTCTTTGATTATTATAACTATTTCCTGGCGTTCTCTTATCAGTATAAGTCTTCCCATCCCAACCAACATACTCATACTCAACATCATTATTTTCATCGTATTGAAAAGTATGAGTGAAGTTAAGATTAATATCGTTTGTAATATTATAGCCTAATTTAAATGATTGGAATGTTTGATGTGCTCCACGGAAATCTTGCTCATCACCTTTAGCGTCTTGTCCTGTCTTAAAGCGGTTAAATGTTGAACCTTCCTGCATATCAGGAGAGAGTGATGAGCCAAGGTATTTAACAAAGTAATTAAAGGTGAAGTCACCTTTGATTTGTCTTAAACTATCACTTAAGCTACTTCTTCTTTCTGGAGTGTGGTTGATCGTAGTCCACATAACTTGGGCCATACTCGAAAAAGAGAGAATAAAAAGTAATATACCAGTCTTCATCATTTACTATTTCACTTTATATATACAGTTATAATTTATTAAATTTTACCGCTATTACTTGCTGTCTTAGCCATTTGTAATTTAGCATTAAATAACTTATCTCTTTCATTTAAAAAGTTTTGTACATTTTTAATCATAGAAAGTCTAAGCTCAGCTTCATTATCATTCTTTAAATTCTTTTCAATCTCTTCTTTAATACTAACAAATTCAAGAGTCATCATATTCATTAAAGACTCATAGTGTACGCTTGTTTCAGCTAGAGCTTTTACATCCCCAGTATTTGTATTATCTAGATTAAATTTATAAGCTAACGTCTCAAGCTCATCTCTTTTTGTAGAATAAA
>CAJXHA010000316.1 GCA_913053615.1 uncultured Bacteriovoracaceae bacterium
TTAAAGCTCAAAAGGCAGGCCTAAAGACTCACTTAAGCATTAATCTCAATTCTCTTCATTCCGCTGTGACGTCTTCCAAAGAAAGATTGGAGCTTAAAGACTTTTTTAGAAAGAATGCTAAGCAATGCCCAAGCGATGTCATTTATGACCCAAATTGCTACTTTCCTTACTCAATTGATTTTAATGATCAATTCCCATCAACTCTAAAGTACTTATACGAGAGCTTAAATGCTGTTTGGATTAGTAAGGGCTTTAATGGTGCTTTCCTCTTACAGGGGGGGGGATATCATCAAGAGTCTATAAAGTATTTTAGAAGAAATTTAAATAAAGACCACAAAGAATCAATTAGCTTGAATATGATTTTTGAAAATAGAAATGCTAATATTTTTCAACAATACGTAGAAAAAAAACTTATTGATGATCTCTTTCTTTATAACTTTCCTTTTTTTATAAAAAAACTCTTAGATAAGGAGATCAATCAAGAAGAGCTTAAAGTTTACTTAGAGCAAACTTTTTCTTTGAATAATGAAAGATTAATTATACCTGCCACTCTACTTTATATGGGCATAGACAACTTTCTTGGAAATAAGCCAGAACTAATCAAAAAGTTTTGGCTCTTTGCTATCAGCTCTGGTGGAAAAATTCTCACTTCTAATTTTAATGATCTTAAAAAGGCGAAACCTTACCTAGAAATTTATCAAAAACATTACAAAAGATTTAGAGGTTATCTAAAAGTAATAAAAACTGCTAATGAAAATATTTTTTGCTTTAGCAAGAACCAAAGAAAGAATGAAGAGGCCTTTATAAGCTCACTTACCTGTTTAAACTTAGCTCAAAGCTCACAGGAGCTTACTATTAATAATTTAAAATCAATTTGGAAAGATGGATACACCAATATACTTACAAATAAAACATCACCTGCCACAGATAATATTGGAACTTTACTTCCCCATGATGTTGTCATCTTATTAGGTAACTAAAGTACTAGTTAGGCTGCTTTTTTCTTAGTTGGATTTAAATACTCTAGGGCCCACTCAGGAGGTCTGAATTTTGATTTTGGAAATGGTAATTTATTAGAAACAAATTCAGGAAACCAAGTTGGTACATAACCACATGGAACCATCTCTCCAATATACTTACCAGTCTCTGGATCCTTACCAGTTTGGATCCATCTAAAGATATCACGAACAATATAGCGACCGTGTTCATCAACACCTAAGACTTCACTAATATGTGAAGTACGTCTACCACCATCATGATAACGGTTACACTGAACTATCATTTGTAGAGCAGATCCAACCATCTTTCTAATCGCATCAGGTGGAATCTTAGTTTCTCCCATCAGACAAAGAGTCTCAAGACGAGTACAAGCATCTAAAGGTGTATTGGCGTGAACAGTTCCCATTGAACCTTCGTGACCTGTTCCCATTGCGTTTAATAAATCAAGTGCTTCTTGTCCCCTAACTTCCCCAACAATAATTCTATCAGGACGAAGTCTCAAGGCAGACTCAACGAGATCTCTAATGGAAACTTCAGTAATTCCTCTCTCGGGATTTCCTTTACGAGTTTCAAATTGTACTACGTGATCCGCTTTAATCTGAAGCTCTGCTGCATCTTCTATAATTAATAGTCTTTGAGTTTTAGGCATTCTTGATCCAAGAACATTAAGCATTGTTGTCTTACCTGAACCTGTACCACCACTGACAAGGGTATTTTTTCCAAGATACATACAACAGTCTAAAAAGCGTGCACCATCTGGAGACAGTGAGCCAAAGTCAATCATATCTTTTAGACCTAACTTTTCTTCTGAAAACTTTCTAATCGCAACGGTTGTTCCATTTTTTGCCATTGGTGGAATCACCACCGCGATACGAGAACCATCAGGTAGACGTGCATCTAGTCTTGGATTATCTGCATCGACCACCCTACCAACTGACTGAGCAATCGCACGCATTGAAGCCATTAAAGCTTCTTCATCTGGAAATTTATTTGGTGCTAAAAAAACGAGACCTTTCTGTTCAATAAAGATTTCATGAGGACCATTAATCATGATTTCCGACACAGTCGGATCATCCAATAGATTTTCTATTGGAGCAAGTAAGGTCTTAATGGCATCTTGAAAAACTGAACTCATGACTAAAAAGTCCCTCCCTTAATCATAATTACGTGGCGTCCAATAATTTATCTTCTTAGACGCAACTTCTCTTTTTGCACTCTTTGTTTTTTCTCCAGCTCTTTCAACCACAGTTACATGGCCTGTAAAATTTGTTGCTGGACAATAAAAATCAAATCGCCCTGGAGAATGAAATACAACTTCTCCCTCACTGACCTTGCCCTTCTCTGCTCCTAAAAAGATATTGTGGTCTTTAACTAGAAAGCATTGTGATTTTTCCGATGTTGCTGTGATAAAGAACTTTACCTTTTCTCCAACATAGGCAAAAACACTATCAGGGTAATAACCGTGATCAGTTGCAATTATTGAGTACTCGCGAAGTGGCTTTTTAAAGCTCTTAGCCTTAAACACTTCGTTCTCCTCAGCTACTACACTTATCGGTAATATTGATAATATTAATAAGCAAAAAAGTTTCATATACCTTCTCCGACCTAATACCTATCGGATAAGTGAAGATAATACTTTAGCTCTTTACAAGGTTTTTTAAATGACTGAATTTATTATTGGCCAGTTCGATTAAATCAAAAGCAGGCTCTTCATACGGATGACTCTTATATAATGCAAGTAGTACATCTTCGATACTATTTTGCTCAACAATTGTTTCAAACTTACACTCTTCAACATACTCAATCTTACCGCGACTACCAATTGTTGGATTTGCTTTATCTAAGGGTTTAAATTGTCCAAGCCCTTGTGTCTCAAAGCCACAATCAGAATACTCTCCAAGCCTTCCAGCACCTGCTTTGAACAAAGCCTCTTTAACTTTTGGTGTATCTTTTTTAGGTATAAAAACAATGAGTTTATACATGATCAATTCCCTCTTCTAAGCTTGCATTTTATTACATTCCAACAATTACTTACACACTATAAATTTCTTTGCCAACCAGTTTTAATTGGAGAGAGAATAATCAGGTCAAAGCTTAAAAATATCATGGAGGATAAATCATGCTTAAGAAATTATTTCTATTAACTGCACTTAGTTTAACTGCAAATACTGCTTTTCCTTGTACACAAGATGGTTCTGAAGGTATCGTTCCTGAGAATGATATGTGGATCTCTACAACTGCTAAAGGAATCTCAACTATTGATGAAGCTGAATTTAACGCTGTTATCGATAAAGTAGTTGCTATTTATGAGCCAATTATCTCTCAAATGGGTGGAAAACTTAATGTTGAAAGAAATTGGAATGACGGTACTGTAAATGCTTACGCTTCAAGAAGAGGTGGTACTTGGAATGTAGCTATGTTTGGTGGTTTAGCTAGACATAACACTATTACAAGTGACGGATTTGCATTAGTTGTTTGTCACGAATTAGGTCACCACATTGGTGGAGCTCCTAAGAAAGCTTCTTTTTGGAGTACTTGGGCATCTAACGAAGGTCAAGCT
>CAJXHA010000317.1 GCA_913053615.1 uncultured Bacteriovoracaceae bacterium
TGCACGGGGGACTGTGTGTGAGAATAGCTAAATGCTCCCATTATTTATATAAAAGACCAGCTTATGCTGGTCTTTTTTTTTGTGTTAAGATTAAGGTCTAGGATTAAGCTTAAAGGTTTTAAATAGTATGGTTTTAAGAGATTACTTTGTTCTCTTTAAAAGATTAGGTTTTGCATTTAGCTTATTTTTAATAAGTAGAGTGCTCTTCTACTTTTATAATTTGAAATACTTTAGTGTCGCAAATTTAGGAGAAACTATTTGGGCCTTTTTTGTGGGCTTACGATTTGATCTTGCAACGACACTCATTGCAAATATATTCTTTATCATCTTCTCATTGATACCTATTCGTAATCCTAAGTATCATCTTTTCTTAAAATTCTTATTCGTTATTTTTAATTCTATATTTCTAGGACTTATCATTGTTGATTTTGAATTCTTTGCCTTTAATGGAAAGAAACTAACTCTTGATATTTTCTTTATTGCTGGAGATATTGGTGGCCAATTCTTCCAAGTCATTTTTTATTACTGGCATTTAAGTCTCTTGACGATTGCAACTATGGGGATCTTATGGCGTTACTATCCTCGTCGAAAAAAGGAATACCTTTTTGAAATGCCGATGAAGATCTATAAGTCTATTCCTTTATCATTAATCATTTTTATTCTAACAGCTATAGGAGTTAGAGGTGGACTCCAATTACGTTCTATAAGTGCAAAAGATGCCTTCATCTTTGAAACTTATGAACTTGGAAACTTTGCTGTAAATTCCGCTTATACTTTTGCTCGTTCGCTAAGCCAAAAGGGTCTAGAGTATGAGAAATTTTTTAAAAAGAGAGAAGATGTTTATTCAACTCTTGAAAATCTTTCTCAGAGTACAAGCAGTTCTGCAGATGGACTTTTTTCAGAAAAACAAAATGTAATTATAATTATTTTAGAGAGTTTCTCTATGGAGTATATCGAGAACGGATATGCTCCATTTTTAAAAAGTCTAGAGTCTAAAAGTCTCTTTTTTAAAGAGGCAAGTAGTAATGGTCGTAGGTCAATTGAAGCTCTACCATCTATTCTTGCGGGATTTCCTTCGATAATTGGAAAGCCCTTATATCAAAGTAATTATCAAGCTAATAAAATCCTCGGAGTTCCAAATTATTTAAAAGACTATAATTATAAGAGTTATTTCTTTCATGGTGGGAAAACGGGAACAATGAACTTTGATTCTTTTTGTCGAACCATTGGCTTTGATCGCTACTTTGGTAAAGAGGATTACCCTAATGATGATCATTATGATGGGCATTGGGGAATTTATGATCATCACTATTTTGATTTTATGTTAAATAAACTTGCACAATCAGAGCCGCCATTCTTTGCTACCTTCTTTTCACTTTCTTCTCATCAACCATACTCTATACCCAGTGAGTTCTTAGGACAATTTCCTAAAGGTAATTTACCGATACATGAAAGTATTGGTTATACAGACTATGCATTAAAAAAGTTTTTTGAAAAAGCTCAAAAACAGTCTTGGTATAATAATACTTTATTTATTATAACTGCGGATCATACGCAGAAATTAGAAACTAAGAAGTACCAAACTGTGCTTGGTCGCTATCGTGTTCCATTAATCTTTTATCATCCAAAAATTAAATTAGAATCTAATAAAAAAGTAGTTCAACAAGTCGATATCTTGCCAAGCATTCTTGATATTCTTGATATAAAACCTGAAGAGAAGCTCTTATTTGGTACAAGTGTTTTTAATGATTCTCCAGGAAAGATGTTAAATTTTAACTCAGGAAATTATATTTACCGTAAAGCTGAAACAATGATTCTTTATGATAAGAGTAAATTGAAAGTCTATACCATCGGAGAAGACGGACTTAAGGCAACTTTAAGGCCGGAACAATCTGAAAATGAATACTTAAAAGAGCTTAAGGCCTATATCCAATATACCAATAACGGTCTAATTAGAAATAACATCTACACCCCCTAATGCGCCTTGTGTTAGTCACTGTGAATATTGTAAGTTTGTCCATACTTAGCTAGGATAAGTCAGTTAAATTATTAAGATAAAAGAGGATTTATGGATATCATAAAATCACAAATTGATCCTACAAACGTAGAGTTTATTGAGAACCAAAAACACCACCTTGGACTTAGAGAAGAGCTTGTAAATAAGTTAAAGAAAGTTTCTCTAGGTGGTGGAGAGAAGTATGTCGAAAAACATAAAAAAAGAGATAAGCTTCTTCCTCGTGAAAGAATCGAGAAGATAATTGATCAGGGCTCAAAGTTTTTAGAGCTAAGTGCTCTGGCCGGTGAGGAAGTTTATGATACTGAAGTTCCTAGTGCAGGAGTAGTTACTGGTATTGGAACTGTTTGTGGTGTTGAGTGTATGTTTGTTGCAAACGATGCCACAGTTAAAGGTGGAACATATTTTCCTTTGACTGTGAAAAAGCATGTTCGCGCTCAAGAGATTGCTCTTAAAAATAAATTGCCATGTATTTACCTCGTTGACTCAGGGGGAGCTTTCCTACCTATGCAAGATGAAGTTTTTCCAGATCGTGATCACTTTGGAAGAATCTTTTATAATCAAGCTCAAATGAGTGCAGCTGGTATCCCACAAATTGCTGTGGTACTTGGTTCATGTACGGCAGGTGGGGCATATGTTCCTGCAATGAGTGATGAAACGATAATTGTAAAAGAGAATGGTACGATTTTCTTAGGTGGGCCACCACTGGTTAAAGCTGCAACTGGTGAAGAGGTGAGTGCACAAGATCTAGGTGGAGCTGATGTACATACAAGCATAAGTGGTGTGGCAGATCACTTTGCAGAGAATGAAGAAGACGCTCTTTATAAGACAAGAAATATAATTGAAAACTTAAACTATCAAGCGAGTGAAACGAAAACAATTAAAGAGGAAGTAGAAGAGCCTGCTTATAGTATTGATGAGATCTACGGAATTGTAAGTCGTGATACACGTAAGCCATATGATATTCGCGAAGTGATTGCGAGAATTGTAGATGGTTCACGCTTTCATGAATTTAAACCTCGTTATGGAAATACTTTGATTTGTGGCTTTGCAAAAATCTATGGATATAAAGTTGGGATTATTGCTAATAATGGAATTCTCTTTTCAGAGAGTGCTCAAAAAGGAGCTCACTTTATTGAGCTTTGTTCACAAAGAAATATTCCACTCGTTTTCCTACAAAATATAACGGGCTTTATGGTTGGGAAAAAATATGAAAATGAAGGAATCGCTAAGCATGGAGCGAAACTTGTAACAGCTGTATCAACTACTAATGTACCCAAATTAACTGTAATTATTGGTGGATCATTTGGTGCTGGAAACTATGGAATGTGTGGACGTGCATTTGACCCACGTTTTCTATGGATGTGGCCAAATGCTAAAATATCAGTAATGGGGGGAGAACAGGCCGCTAATGTTCTGACAACAGTTAAGCAAGATGGGCTTAAGTATCAAGGTAAAGATCAATTAAGTGATAAAGAAGTTGCAGACTTTCAAAAGCCAATTTTAGATAAGTATGAAAAAGA
>CAJXHA010000318.1 GCA_913053615.1 uncultured Bacteriovoracaceae bacterium
AATTTATAAATCAAGACTTTTATGGCCTTATCCTCAGTTTTCAAGTGGATTATATTCCCATTAATATTTATATTCCTGAGCAACTTTTTAAGTTTAACTTAGTCGATTGAAATATTTTCCGCCCGAGAATCATGTATTATCTTTTTTGAGTCTTATCCGATTAGTCACCTGCTAATAAAGGAGTATATATGACTAATGATTGGAGTGCTCAAGTGCACGTGAAATGGACAAAAGATGCACCAGTTTGGGATAATTGGAATTGGTTAGGTGAGTGGAAAGAAGTTAAATGGGCCTTCTCTACTATGGGAGAATGGGACATGGTTTTATGGGTTGATGTTGATACACCAAAAGCATTAGAAGAATTTGTTCATCAAAAACTTTGGTCTAAGAATTGGGTTAGTGAAACTAAGTCAACTTGGACAAAAGAAGTTTGGTCTCACGGAGCAGCCGCTTAGTTATAACTTATCTTTTAATTGTGCTCTCAAGAATTTGAGAGCACTATTTTATCTATTACAATAAACCTTTTAATGCATTCCCAGATTCACCCTCTACTTTTTCATGTAAAGAATTACCATGGGCATCCATAGTGACAACACATGGAAAGTCTTCTACTGTTAATTCCCAAATTGCCTCAGGACTTCCAAGATCTCTCCAATAAACATTATCAACACTTTTAATCTTTTCAGCTAAGACTTGAGCTGCACCACCAATGGCATGAAGATAAACACATCCATAGTCTTTACAACCTTGGAGAGTTTTTGGACCCATACCACCTTTACCAATGACACCAACAATACCATAGTCACGCATTACTTCCCATTGATAAGGCTCTTCACGGATTGAAGTGGTTGGACCTGCGGCCTTAACTTCATACTTACCTTTTTTTTCTAAGATAACTGGACCACAGTGATAAATAATTTGGTTTTTTAAATCAACAGGAGGTTTTGTTCCCTCATGAATTCTCTTATGAACGGCATCTCTTCCAGTAAAGAGCTTACCAGAAATAAGCACCATATCACCAACGCTTAAATCTAAAATATCTTCTTTTTGAAATGGGTAGTTTAGCTTTTTCATCTTTATATCCTAATTGGTATTAATATAACCACTTTTTAATTTTTAAACTCTTATCAAGAGTTACACCTTGTCTTCTATAGGCCCAACACATATAGCTCACACTTACATAATAAGAAGCAGGTAGGCGATTTAGGGTTCCAATCTTACATCCCAGTAAAGTTGTTTTTCCACCAAATCCCATAGGTCCAATCCCCAGTTTATTTGCTGTCTCGACGATGTCTTTTTCTAGATCTCTTAGTTCACTTACTTTATTTTCATCATCTAGCTTTCTAAATAATTGCTCTTTTGAGTTAATATAGCCTGAGCCTCTATCACCACCAATACAAACACCTAGAACACCAGGACCACAGCCTTTCCCTTGTGCTTTTTGAACAGCATCTAAGATTACTTTTCTCACACCTTTTAGATCACGGCCTGCTTCGAGAGCATTATAAGGCATAGCATATTGAGCACCTACATTTTCACAACCTCCACCTTTGAGCATAAGACGAATATCGATTGTTTCTTTATTGTGTTCATGAAAGTGAATTGATGGGTGACCAGGGCCAATATTCATGGTTTCATTCTTACCAGTTAGAGTATCAACTGAGTTTTGGCGTAGATAGCCTAGCTTTGTGGCCTTCACCACAGCTTTATGACAAATCTTCACAAAGTCACTTTGGATATATCCTTTAGGTACATCAACATAAAAAATAATTGTTCCAGTATCTTGGCAAAGAGGTTGAATTTTTCTTTTGGCAATTTCAATATTTGATTTAATTATATTCATTGCGTACTCAGCAGTCGTATTTTTTTCTTCTCGCGCTAAGCTTTCTAAAATAACTTTTTGAACATCATCAGGAATAACTGTTGATGTAATCTTAATAAGCTCTAAGATAGAGTCAAATAACTCAGCATCTGTATTAAGCTTTACAACTTTTTTTGCAACTTTTTTCTTAGTAGTCTTCTTTGTAGCTTTTTTCTTTGTAGCTTTTTTTGCAACCTTTTTCTTGGCTGCCTTCTTAGCTACTTTTTTCTTAGCTACTTTTTTCTTAGCTACCTTCTTTTTTGCTACTTTTTTCTTTGTGGCCTTCTTAGCTACTTTTTTCTTAGTTGCTTTCTTTTTTATTGCTTTCTTTTTAGCTGGCATTATTTTTTTCCTTTTAAGAATTGTTTGTCATAATATTATCAATATAGATTTGTTTATCAAGACGAGAAATAAGAGAAAGTATGGATACAGACGAATTCAAACCCATGAGTGTTGCAGACCTAAAAAAACGCGGTCATTGTTGTCGTTCAACCTGTGTACACTGTCCCTATGGGTATACCCTTAAGCAATTAGGACTTAAATTTACTAAGATTGAAGACTTTGACACAACTGGTCTCAAAGAAGAGTACTTTGAAACAGATTCCCATATCGCCACTTTAAAGGGATATCCTGTAGCGTCATTTAAAGTTAACCATATCATAATAACAGACTTCATACTCTTTAAGGACTTTGAGGGGCAGGGCATTACCAAAGAAGTTGTAGAGTCATATTTTTTCTACTAGACTTTTAAACAGACTAATATTGTCAAGGGGAGAACTATGAAACTAATTACAATGCTAATGTTATTGTCTGCATTCTCATTTGCTCAGTCACTTTATCCGAGACTGGTAACATTTCCAAATCAAGTGCAATTATCTATTAATAACTACACAGATAAAGATCAAAGATGTTCGGGAAGTGTTTTTATTTATCACCAATCAGGTCGCTTTGAATCACGTTTTTATTCAAGCACAATCTATAGAGGAATGAGTGATTACGAGTATTATTATAACTTTAATAATCAAGATCCTTATAGAAATGCACATCATAGCATTAGGTGTTACGGATACTAATTAAGATTAAAAGAATAGGGGAGTATTCATACTTCCCTTCATTTGATAAATCGCTGAGCAGCCATTAACTGGTGCAAGTGAATTAAAAAAGTAATTATTTAACTTTGTCCTTAATTCATCACTTATATAAATCTCATTACTAGTTGCACTTAGTCTGCGTAGTTCTTTATCCCATTCAGTTCCTAGATTTCTAAAGGCCTTAAAAGTATCTTTATTAAAGTAGGGGCCTATATTTTTTGAGGCATCTGGTAAAATAACTTCACGCCATAAACGATCAAATGTTTTTGGTGGTATATCATCAGGCATTTGTGTCAAAAGCCTTGAGAAGTCTTCAAAGTTGGTGGTAGTAGAAATCTTAGATACCCATGCCCTAGCTTGTTGGTAATTAGGAATATTGTCGAGTTCATTTATAAATTCTCCAAAGCGACCTTTAAGACTTGCAATCAACTTTTCATCTTGCAGTAATTCTATTTTATTTAAGACTCGAATCATCTTAACTTCATTGGGGCGATCTAGCGTATCGAGTCTATTTAAAAATTCAGAGAGTACATCATTTTCTCTTAAAAACTTAGAAAGGTTCTCATAATTTAAATTC
>CAJXHA010000319.1 GCA_913053615.1 uncultured Bacteriovoracaceae bacterium
TTTCATGAGCAGTAAAATATTAAATTAGAAAACAAACGAATATGATAAATATCAGGAAAAAAAAGAAGAATATTTTTAAAAACCTGATTTAGATTAGTTTCTTTTAGTTTTGGTAGCGGTAGAACTTAGCCATAGAGATCATTACCGGGAGGGATAAATGAAAAAGACACTTATTTTATTTTTAGTTGCATGTTCTTATTTGGCCAATGCTGCAGGTTTAGCAGGTGTTCCAATTGAGAAGGAAGTTCCAGTTGATCACTTGTATATTCCAAGTGGTTTCGATTCAAATGATAATATTGAGGTTGTTATCACTGGTTTTTTACCAAATCTTTGTCATAAGAATCCAAGTGCAAAAGTAAACTTCACCGGTGGAGATATCAATGTAGAAGTAACATCTCTTTACTATGATGAATCAAATCCATTCTGTCCTGAGATGGTCGTTCCATTTACACTTCCTGTATCTTTAGGTGTTCTTGATTCAGGAGAGTATAAAATTGCTGTAAATGCAAATAATCAAAAAAGTAAATCAGGAAGGCTTGTGGTTCAAGAAAGTGTATCCAATGCTATTGATAACTATCACTATGCTTATGTTTCAAATGTACTCAAAAAAGAAGGATCACACCGTATTCACTTAAAAGGATATAATCCAAGTGACTGTTTTGTACTCGATAAGATTGAAGCTCACTCTAATAAAAGTGATACATTTGCAATCTTACCAAAAATGAAACAAATTAGAGATTTTTGTCCAATGAAGATGGTTCCATTTACTTATGAGTTTGATGTTCCTAAAACTTTAAGTCGTAAGCAAATCCTACTTCATGTAAGAACTATGGATGGAAAATCAGTTAATACAATTATGCTTCAACCATAAATAAAAGGGGAGACTAGTTCTCCCCCTTTACTCTTTCTTTTCTTTTAAATCTTTCTTTCTTTTTTTATCTTTTAACATTGGGTGTTGAATTACTTCTTTAGGAAAATCAGTATTCAAGAACTCACGAACTCCACAAGGATCTTTTGGGTTATTAAAGGCATGGGTAATATAGGCCTTGAAAACTACTTTAGGATTATTTGAAAGGTAGCAAAGCTTATAAACATTATCATAGCTACAAGTCCCTTTAAGCCCATCTACTTGCATGCAACCACTTGATGGTAATTTATTGGGCGAGATAGGGTAGCCCTCACTAAAAGTTGTATAAGGGTAATCACCCTTAAAGCGATTATTTGGATGCTTAGATTTAAAATAATAGTCACAAGTACAATCTTTACATGTACGTTTATCTTCTAATCGACAAGCTCCAAAGGGAGACCAAATTTTCTTAATCGCCCCGTCAGTAAAATACCATGTTCTATTATCTTTAAATGTAAGGTCTTTAATTTCCCACATTTTATCTGCAGAAAGATTTAAGATCGTTTTCTTATAATCTTCTAAGCTCATGGCATAGACCTGAATTGATAAAATAGTAAGTAAGCTAATTAATTTCATATAGAATATATCGGAATAATAAAAAATTACTTAAATGATTGATTTTAATAGAGAAAAAAGCTCATCTTCGCTCTTAGAGCGTAGCATCTGCTTTTTAATTTCCTCTCCATTCTTGAGATCATCAAAAATATAACGTGATATGGCCTTAATCCTTCTAAGGCGCTTTGTAGTATCTAGGTCACTGTCTTTTTTGAGTACTTCATTATAATGAGAGAAGTAGCGATGAATTTCAAATCTTCTTAGCTCTTCAGAATCTTTTTCTTTGTTCTTATATAATCTTGCTAACCAAGGAGTCTTTAAGGCACCTCTGGCAATCATCACTGAGTGACACTTGGTGAATTCAAAGTATTTTTCAATATCTTCAACAGTCCAAATATCTCCATTACCTATAATAGGAGTCTTGGTAATAATTGAAGTGGCTTCTTTTATATAATCCCACTTCGCGACCCCTTTATACATCTCGTCTCGAGTTCGAGCATGAATGGTAATTGCATCAACTTTTTCACTCTCTAATAAACGTAAGATATCAGCAAAAAGAGTATCATCTTTATAACCCACACGGATTTTTGCAGTAAAAATATTATTCCAGTTTTGACGAATGAGATTGATAACGTAGCGTAGTGCTTCTAGGTCAGAGAGTAAGAAAGAGCCACCTCTATTTTTGCAAACTGTCTTTGATGGACAACCAAGGTTTAGGTCTAGCCACTCAAAGCCAAACTCATTAATTTTTTCAATAGTATCTAAGGTATTTGCTTTTTCTGGACTAAGAATTTGATAAATTGTTTTCTCTAAGCTTTGTTGGCTTTGATAATGTTCTTCACCAAAATGTTTTAAGATATGTTTTTTGGGGTACTCACCAACACTCGGTACTCTTAGGAAATCAGTCGCGATTTTATCCCATTCTGGGTAAAGCTCTAGTAAGGCCTTGCGATAAAGGTGATCAGTAATTCCCTCCATTGGTGCAAAGAGTACTGAACCTGGAGTTAATGGAAAAGTTTTATTGCCAGTAAACTTTGGCTTAACTATAGATACTGGTGATAATTCTTCTTGCTGTTGCATGATCTCGAAACTCGCACAAGTAGATACCTTGCCATGTACCTAGGCCTAATTGTTTATTAATGATTGGCACAGTTAAGCTTGAGCCAACTAAGCTCGACTTAATATGTGCTGGCATATCATCTGGTCCTTCCATAGTATGTGTGTAAAAGGACTCGTTTTCTTTTATTAAATGATTAAAGCTTGTCTCAAAATCCACTCTGACAGATGGATCTGCATTTTCATTGATAGTTAGGCCACATGATGTGTGTTGAATGAAAATACTTAGCAGGCCATTATTTGGAAGTTCACCTAACTGCGAAAGAATCTCATCAGTTATAAGGTGAAAACCTCTGTTTTTTGTGCTTAGTGTTATGTGCTTATGCTCAACCATGGCTATTAACTATATAAAAATTATGCACCTGTCATCTATACTTTAAATTTTACAATCGATTTTATAAGTCATAGCTAGAGATAGAATTCATAAAAGAGGGAAGAATTTAATGAAGTATTTCTTATTATCAATTATTTCAATTACTTATACTTTTGCGAGTACGTTACAAGAGTCAGAATTCTTTAATTATGATGTCTTTTTCACAAATCCAGTCTGTGAAACTTATAAGTATGATGAACCTGTATACTCCATTCGAGGCAAATTAATAGATGCTAAGCCTAAGAATGTATATTGTAAGCGGGGAGATTTTTCTGAGAACGCAGATAGAGAAACTTCACCACACTATCAACTTATAAAATTAATTAATGATAAGAATATTGATGAAATGTTTCTAACGTTTTTATCTTTTTCAAATAGTGATGTGGCCAATAACCTTTGCAACGCAATTAAAGAAAGAAACTTAAAAGTTACTTTTATTATTGATTCAAAAAACTTGGAAAGAGATGGTGCAAATCGTTATTTAGAGATGATTTCTGAGTGTAAGTCTGAAGATCTTCCAGTGGGCG
>CAJXHA010000320.1 GCA_913053615.1 uncultured Bacteriovoracaceae bacterium
TAAAGAGAGAGAGCTTTTTAATACTGAGAACGCTCATTTATCACAATTTAGAAGGGCCTATTGGTATGTAGAAAAACACTTTAGAACAGATAGAAAGCCACTTTATCATTATATAAGTTCTTTTTTAAACTACAGTGTGCAAGATCATAATAACTATGTAAGCGTAAACTCGAGCAATGATATATCTCCTATGCCTGCCTTTTTTAATGGTGCTATTAAAGATTATTATCAACTAAGAGTGTATTTAAAGGACTATTATAATAATAGAAATAGAGATAAGAAGACTGAAAAAGATTTCTTATTATTTGGTGAAACAAAAAGTCCTCACTCGTACCTTCTCGCAAATTGTTCTCAATGTAATTGTGTGAAAAATAAAGAGAGTTTTGTTAATTCATTAAAAGAAGCGACACTGATAAACTTTTTTGATGAATATGAAAAAGGAAATGTACCAGGTTTTGATGTTGAAGTTTTCCATAAGCAACGTGAAATCGAATATAGTGCTAGTTTAGCTAAAGATAAGTGTATTTTTACACCACTTGTTCCACATACTGACTTTATTTCTAATCGCTCAACATCTCGTTTACTTGCTAGTATGACGAGTCAAAAGGTAACGCCTTTTAAATCATGTAAACAAATTACTTATTTAAAACAAAGATATGAAACAATTAAGAATTCAAATAATGCCAATAAGGCAGAACTCATAAATGAAGACGATGCCAAGGCATTAGCTCGTAAAATACAATGTCGAGATTTAAATTTAAGCATTGCCCATGTGAGTGCAGAGAATTTAAATAAGAATAATAGTGAAAGAAGATGTGCACCAATTGAGGGTATCCGATGAAAAAGATATTCATCTTTTTAATATTTACTAATTTTGTTTTTGCTAATACTGAACTTGCTGAAGAAGAAGTGTTAAGACAGACAGTACAGGAAATAAATTTAAAGAGTAAGAACTATGTTGAAAAGTATTATAATAGGCAGGCCAAGCTATTAACAGATCAAAACTTTTATGACACTCGCTTTCGTTTTGAGAAAGTAAAATCAGGGGAAGAGGTCCTAGCAAATGGGACTGAGATCTTTTATTATGACTCCGGAATTGAAAATGAAATTGGAATTAGGCCACAAATATTTACTTCGAGCAAATTTAGATACACTCTAACACCTGAAGCTTTGCGCTCTTTAAACCCAAGAGAACCCAGTAATTATCAAAGCAATCGAGCTGAAGGAGATCCACCAAGTCTTTATAATATAGTTATGAATGTTCTTAGCTATAGATTAATGTTAGAGCATAGAAATAAATTACAACATAATAAGTATGCAGATATAAAAGGTATTAAGGATATAAGTTTTTTTAATACTTGCCAGTTTCCTGTCGTGACTTCAAGAGAAGCAAGGTATTCTCCTGTAAGTCGTGATGACTCTGGTACAGTTAATTTAGCCGCGCAGTTTGGGCAAGCTAGTAATTACTATCAAGATTATGTAACTTATAATTCGCCGGCATATAATCAATATGTTGATTGGCTTGCTGCTCAAGAAAGTCCTTTAGTTAATGAGCAAAAAGAAGTGTCTTTTTTAGACTATCTCAACTATTACAAAACATTTCAAAGAAGTGATGAAGAATTACTGGATGTGGTTTTTAGTGATGAGGAAGGTTTAACTGCAGATAAATTTGCAACAAAAGGTGAATATACTCTAGGTTATGTTTATACTCGTTTTAACTATCCAAGTGAAGCAACTCAACAAGAGAGAAGGGCCTTTATGTATAAAGGAATTGAGCTTTTAGATCAGGAGCGCTTTCCCGACTCAACGGACTTGGCAGTTGATGATGCTCTGGTTGCAAGGGTATCTGATGAAGTATTAAATTTTGCAAACTCATCAGTTCACTTCAATCCTAATGGGGATGGAGATGAAATGATCAGCTTTGCAAGTGCTTCTCCTGGAGCTGGTTACTCTTTACGTCCATTAAAAGGAAGTCCTCGAGCACAAGGTGAAGGCGTTACGCCTGGCTTAGGCTTAAAAATACAAGGCTTTTATTGTGAGGCAAGTGCTAGTCTTACTCCACTTGGGTCAAATGCAAATCTACTTGCAACAGTCGATGCTGTGAATACTCAACTAAATGCACTGGTTGATCATCACTTTTTCTCTAATTATGTAAGAGCAATTGAAAATGCAAAAATCACTGAGGCAGATAAAGAAGTATGTAAGGCCGATGGAGATAATTGTAATGTACTCCTCGCAAAATTAAGACGTTCAAAATGTTTTCTGACATCGATAAAGACTTTTATGAAAATAATGACAGAGAATAAGTATGAAGAATTAAGAGAACTTTTTGCGCAAGGAACACCTGCCCAGGGTACGACTGTAACCTTACGTGAAAAACTTGCAGTCGATGAAACAAATATCACTCATGATGCCGTAATTAGTGCTAACGCTCAAAGTATTGCTAGTGGTACTCCATTCACTATTTATCAAGGTTCTTCTCAAAGCCCTAGAGGAATGAGGTATATATCATGTGAAGTCGGTGTCGATGCCACAGGACCTCTTAGAGGATTTCAAAGACGAGATGAGTGTAATGGTAATGAAGAGTCTCTTCGCAATTATGCTAATGAAGATAACCCAAATCTTGTGCAAGCTGTTCAAAGGGCAATCGATACAGTTTTAAGAGGAGAAATTCCAGCTGCAAGTGACTTTAACTTAATTAAAGATACTTTTTATAGACCAGATCAATTTGCCAAGTTAGGAATAATTTATTCAATAGAGTCCCAGCCTGAAGTAAATACAATGAGAGAGCTGGCCTGTGTGGATGCTATCGGAATTCGCTTTTATGGTGAAGATGCAGATGGGCTTGGTGATACACCACCTCCAGCAGATACATCAACGGCAGAGAATAGTCCTGTAAACAATAGAGAGAGCTTCTTACAGATGATTGATTCTGTAGAGCAGTCTTCAGAGATTCCAAATTGTAATGAAGTTGATACCGGTGTTAATGCCAATGTCGCAAAGTATGAGTTAAGACATTGTCATCGTTTATTAAGAAACTTGGGCTTAAGATCTACTGCTGGCCGAGGATTATCAAACTCGAACTAGTACCAATTCGAGTAGCTCCTGCCTCGATCATTTTAATGGCGGTTTCTGTATCTCTGACTCCGCCACTTGCTTTAACGCCAATTTCGCTTCCAACGGTATCTCGCATAAGCTTTACATGCTCTAGTGTCGCACCACCACCACCAAATCCAGTTGAAGTCTTCACAAAGTCTACTTTAAGCTCTTTACAAATTTTACAAGCACTAACAATCTGATCATTGCTAAGTTTTGACGTTTCAAAAATAACTTTTAAAAGCTTATCATGTTTGTGTGTCATCTTTAATACGGCTTCAATATCACTTTTAACAAACTCTAAATTATTATCGATGAGCTCGCCTATATTTAAAACCATATCAATTTCATCTGCTCCA
>CAJXHA010000321.1 GCA_913053615.1 uncultured Bacteriovoracaceae bacterium
TAAGAACTTCCCCTGTTCAATGGGCCGGACCTAAGAGAGTAAGAGAGCCTGGAGTTCCATTTAAAAAGCTGCCTAAAATTGATGTGGTTATTATTTCACATAATCACTATGACCATATGGATTTAGATACCTTAAAAAAATTAGAGAAAAAATTCTCTCCCCTCGTTCTTGCCCCTCTTGGAGATAAAAAACTACTTGAAGGTATTGGCTTAAAAAATGTAAAAGAACTAGATTGGTGGGAAGAAATAAAAGTAAATGAGCATAAATTTACTTACGTTCCTTCTCAACATTTCTCTGGTCGAGGACTTTTTGATCGTATGAAAAGTCTGTGGGGAGGATATGTCCTAGAAACCAAGGGCAAGAGATTATATTTTGCAGGTGACACAGGTTACTCCAAACACTTTAGTGAAATATATGAAAAGCTTGGAGCGATGGATTTTAGTTTGATTCCAATTGGAGCCTATGCCCCAAGATGGTTTATGAAAGATATGCATGTTAATCCAGACGATGCTGTTAAAGCTCACTTAGATCTAAAAAGTAATTATTCAATAGGAATGCACTACGGAACATTTCAATTAACCGATGAAAAAATTGATCAACCACTAATTGATCTTGAAATTGCTAAGAAGAAGTATCAGGTGGAGAATTTCTCAACTCTTTTAGAGGGAGAAACTAAGGTGTATAAATATTAATTTTACTTGTTTGATTTATAGTCTAATCAGTATTTCTACAAGTAATCCAATGGCCAAAAAAAGACTCACTGAAAGGGTAATTCCTTTCATTCAACCTCCAGTAATAAAATTATAGCTAATAAAATTGGCACTGATACCTAAATTTTTGTTAAGCCAAGCTGGATTTAAGCTAGAATTCACTAAATCATTGATTTCTATCCAAAAATTCGTTAAATTATCTCTATGACTAGGGGCAAAATTGATCATTTAACAGACTCTGAATTACTCGATACACCTATCTATAAGCTAGGACTAGAGCATTTAGATCTACCATTTCCAACAGAGATTGATCGTCTTTTTAAGACTCTACATAAACGTGGTCTTGATGTGGATTTGAAAATTTGGCCAAGTGATGAATGGTTTTCACCTGATGGAAAAGCAGGCATTGCCATCCCTTTTACGCTTATGCATCCACGCTTAATTGCTCTTGAAAAAAAGATACTAGGCTTTTGTGAAGGAGCAACTCCTAATAGCTTTTATAAACTACTAGTCCATGAGTGTGGCCATGCTATTGATCATGCCTTTAAATTAAAAGATGATTACGCTCGAGAAGAAATCTTTGGGGATAGTAATAAAAAGTATCCTCGCTATTATATTCCTAAGCCTTATTCTAAAAACTTTGTAAAGCACCTTCCTAATAGTTATGCACAATCTCATCCAGATGAAGACTTTGCAGAAACTTTTAGTATTTGGATGCGCCCAAAGAGCCAATGGAAAAAGCAATATGCTGATTGGCCAGCACTGAAGAAGCTAAAGTACATGGACAAGATTCTTAATGAATGCAAGCACACAGAACAAAGCCAAAGAATGCATAATACTCTTTTAAATGCCACTCGTGACACGAGAACATTAAGAGAATACTTCCAATGGAAGAAGAAAGATTTCAATGTGAATGGTAATCGTTACTTTAAGCACCGATTAGAAATACAAGCTTTTGAAAAAGCAAAATCTTATGAAATTGTTAAGCCTACTCTAAAAGCAATTGAGAAAGATATTTGTCAATCAATCTCGAAAAGACTTAAAATTAAAAAGTACTTAGTAAAGTCTATGCTCAAAGAGATTGAAAAAGAAATGGCGATTAAAAAGCTAACTCTAAAACTAAACTCTCTTTCAAAAAAAGAGGTCGAGGAATTAATCTATGAGAGCTCAGTTGATTTTATCAAGACTAAGTCTCATAGGATTAAAATGTGAAATCAGTACTTGTGATTATGCACCAGGCCCTTGTTCCACCTGAGAATATTAAAAGCTCAGAGGTTGATCGTTTTCTTACTCCTTGGGTGACAGAGTATGATGTTATAAGTGCCCTCAAAAAAAACAAGTACGAAATACGCACCTTAGGAATTGATAGCGATATCTCCCCCCTTGTTGAGGAAATTAAAAATCACCGACCTCACTTTGTCTTTAATCTCCTAGAACAATTTAATAATGATCCCGCAATGGATTATCATATTGTCACTCTTTTAGAACTCCATGGAATTCGCTACACAGGCTCTAATCCTAAAGGATTAGTACTTGCAAGGGATAAAGCACTTTCTAAAAAGATTTTGCAATATCACCGCATACTAACTCCACACTTTTATACTCTAAAACAAAACGAAAAATTTAAGGCTCCCCATAAGAGCATGAAGTACCCTATGATTGTTAAATGCCTCTTTGAAGAAGCTAGTTATGGTATTGCTCAAAAAAGTGTAGTTAATAATCTTGATCAACTTAAAGAGCGCGTTGAGTATATTCAAAAAACTCTTGAACAAGATGTTATTATTGAAGAGTTTATCGAAGGTAAAGAGTATTACATAGGTGTACTAGGAAATAATCGCTTAAAAGTTTTACCTGTATGGGAATTAGTTTATAAGAATGTTGAAGCTCCTGAGAAAGAAGTCTATACCGCACGTGCTAAGTGGAATAAGAGTTATCGCAAAAGAAAAGGCATAGATCATCAAAGAGCAAAGCTTGATAAGGAACTAGAAGCAAGAATAATTAAAGTTGTAAAGAGAACATATAAAGCACTAAGTCTTTCTGGTTATGCTAGAATTGATATCCGAGTGGATGCCAATCAAAATATTTATATACTTGAGGCCAATCCAAACCCTAATATTTCATTTGATGACGAATTTGCAATGAGTGCAAAAAATGTAGGCCTAAGTTATAAAGATCTTATAAAAAAAGTGATTACTTTAAGCCAGAATTAACAATTGTGTATGCTCATCAATATTTAGTTTCATAAAATTTAAGGACACATTTCCAAGGAGGGAGTTATGAAAAAGGTATTAATCCTTTTGGGATTTCTATTAAACTCATACGCAACTGAAATTCACAATACAAATGTGTTAAATAATTATGTTGCAAATTTCAAAGCAAACGTCTCGTATACAAATTTCTCTGATTTTGAAAAAGAAAAATTACAAAAAGCACTAAAAGGACTCTTAAAGGTTATTAACTCCGCTCGCTTTAAAAAACAAATTCTAGAGCACTCTTTTGATGGTGAGAAAACTTTTGTGGACAATAATGGAATGACAAATCTTGAGATCTATCAGCACATTTTAAAAGGTGCTGAGGACTTATTAGATAAAGTTGATCGTGAAATGGATCTCGATCTTAATATGTATTATTCCTTATCGGGAACAATTGGATATACCTATCCTGACACTCTTAAGATTTGGATTAATCGCCGCTTTTTTCGCAATTTTCGTCACTCTCAAGTTGCTGCTAATTTAATTCACG
>CAJXHA010000322.1 GCA_913053615.1 uncultured Bacteriovoracaceae bacterium
CCATCTCGTTAGAAATCTGTACAGAAACATCATCCCAGATATAAATCTCTGATCCACGTTGTAGAGTAGAAACCTCTGCATAGATAGGCTCTTCGAGCAATTTTAATGCATCGTCCACATGGGTTTTACCAGGTACTACTTTGGCAATTTTAAATTGCCTTGAGCAAGCGCTCAGTGTAAGTAATAATAAAAATTGAATAGTGATAATAAGCACTTTCATACTTAACATTTCGGAATTTAAATAAAAAAACTTAAACAATTAAGCTTTCAAGTAAGGTGTTGATATTATTCGAATGAAGAAATTATTTTTATCAGGAATCAGTCTCTTAGTGATTTTGTCGGCTATTTTAGCTGGCTCTTATTACTATTTGATTTCAAATCCAAACTTAAAAGGACTAAGTGGGAAATATCCTATCTATGATAAGGATAAAAAGGCCTATGTCTTATCAGCAGTAAAGCCAAGTCATTGGGTTAGATTAGATCGAATCTCTTATTATGCTAGATGGGCGATAATAGTTAGTGAGGATTGGGCTTTTTATGAGCATAAGGGAATAGATTTAAGACAATTAAAAATAGCTATTGAAGACTCAATTGAAGAGGGGGAGCTTACTCGTGGTGCTTCTACAATTACTCAACAAGTTATAAAAAATGCCGTTTTATCTCCTAAAAGAGAGATATCTAGAAAGTTAAAAGAAATAATCCTGGCCTATGAGTTAGAGAAAATTCTAAGTAAGGATAAAATCTTAGAACACTATTTAAATTTGGTTGAATTAGGTAAGGGAATTTATGGGATAAAGAATGCTTCATTCTATTATTTTAATAAGCATCCCAAAGATCTTAACGCTCGCGAAGGGGCTTTTTTGGCAATGCTATTACCTAGTCCTAAAAAGTATTCGCAATCATTTTATGAAAAAGAATTAAGCTCTTTTGCCAAAGAACAAGTGAATTCAATCTTAGTTAAGTTAAGACAAGCAAAAGTACTAACAGAAAGTGAAAGACGAAGACAGGCCAATATGCCATTTTTTTGGGAAACAAATTTTCAACCCCAAAGTTTTAATACTTCTGGTGAAGAAGCTGGCGATAACAAAGATGAAGGTGACTCACAAAGCTTAATGGATAGCTATTATGAGGCCAATCAATAATTAAAATTTTATTTTTCTTAAAGCTTCATAAGCAACTGTTGTTGCTGTATTTGATAAATTGAGTGAACGAATATGTTCTGAGTACATTGGAAGATAGAACATACGATGATGATAATTTTTATAGATTTCTTTAGATAATCCTTTGGTCTCTGCTCCAAAAATTAAATAACAATCTTTTTTAAAGTCTGCTTGATAATAATTCTCACTCCCATCATTTTCAAAAAAGAAGAGCTGTTCCTCTGATGGTGATTCACCTTGAAGAAAGTCTGTAAAACTATCGTATTCAGTTAAATTGACATACTTCCAGTAATCAAGACCTGCTCTACGAACAGCTTTTTCATCGATATCAAATCCATAGGGTTTAATGAGAATTAGTCGCAGATTAAGTGCAACACAAGTGCGCCCGATACTCCCGGTATTACCGGGAATTTCGGGCTCAAATAATACGATATTAAAATTATTTTGCACCAATTATTTACTATTAGTTAATAGGTGGTGAAGTGATCTAACTACAAGACCAGAACCACCCTTAGCAGGACAATAAGGTAGGTGTGCTTGATCACCAGCAATTCCTGCAACATCTAAGTGTGCCCAGCTAATTCCTTCTTGGATGAAGTTTTCTAAAAAAGCTGCAGCTGTTGCAGTACCAGCACGAGCTGGAGTACCAATATTTTTAAGGTCTGCAATCTTAGACTTCATATCATCTTTCCACTCAGGGATGATTGGTAATTGCCACATGTACTCATCTGACTTATCAGCAGACTTTTTAACTGTTGAGATAAATTTGTCATCATTTCCTAGAACGGCACAAACTTGGCTACCTAGGGCAACTAAACAAGCACCAGTCAATGTTGCTGCATCAATGATATAATCAGGTTTCTGATCACCAGCATAGTCTAAACAATCAGCAAGAACTAAGCGTCCTTCTGCATCTGTATTTAAAATCTCAACTGTTTTCCCATTTCTCCCTTTAACGATTGAGTCAGGGAATGTTGCCGTTTCATTAACAGCATTATCAGTCATACCTAAAATACAAGTTAATTTATATGGAGAATTATTTAGAACTGCAGCTCTAAAAGCAGCGTAAACAGTCGCAGATCCACCCATATCAAATTTCATTCCCATCATTGCGCCACCTGGCTTTAATGAGTATCCACCTGTATCAAAAGTAAGACCTTTACCAACAAGTGCATAGTGCTTAGTATTCTTAGTCATTTTCTTAGGAGTGTATGTTAAGTGAACAAGTCTTGGTTCATAAGCAGATCCAGCATTAACTGCTAAGAATAGGTTCATATTTTCTTTTTTAAGATCAGCTTTATTCATGATCTTAACTTTAACGCCCTTAAGATTACTCTTAACATCCTTTTCAACTCTTTTTGCATATTCAACTGAGTGAAGAACATTTGGCGCCTCATTGATTAAGTCACGACAAATATTTACAGACTCTGTAACATTCTTAGTTTGCTCAACTAGTTTCTCAACTGTTTTCTTCGCTTTTTTATCAAAAACATAAATACATACATCTTTAAAAGATGGCTTTGTAGTATTTGAAAGGTATTTATCAAATTTATAGGCAGTCATTTGATATGCTTCAACAATAAGTGCAGTCGTTTCTGCAATGCTTGAAACAGCATTAAAAGAACCAGCATCAAAACTTACAGTGGCATATTTATTATTAATAAATTGCTTAGTTGCAATCGCAACTGCTCTTCTAATTCCTTCGTGCTTAGCTAATTTTTTCTCACCAAGACCAACAACTAAAACAGTCTCACCATTTGGACCGTTAAATGTTACTGTACTGCCTTTACTACCAGTAAAAGTATTAGAGCTTTTCATATTTTTAAAATGAAGTGCAAGTTCCTTAGTAGTCCATTGAGCTTGGTAAGTTTTCTTATCGTCCTTACCAACCTTCTCAAATGCAGCTACAATCTTTAACTCACTAGAGTCAAAATGTTTCGAATCAAAATCTACATGAAATTTCATAACGTTTCTCCTGTTAAAATATATCCGAATAAGGCTATCAGAAACTGATATTATTGTCTAAGAAGCGATCATGAGGTAATCTTGTACAGTGAATTACTTTCCACGTATCTACCAATTGTTTATTGCATCAAATCTAATATTACCATTATTAGTTAGTACACTATTTTTTGTAACCTTTTTGATGACTTTCGAGATGTTTAGGATCCTTTCTTTAATGTCTTCAGATGATATTGGTTTGGGATTTATCATGGGATTGATGGCCGATGTTGCCATTACTCTTATTCCTATGGCCATTCCACTATCAATTTTCTTTTCTACTAT
>CAJXHA010000323.1 GCA_913053615.1 uncultured Bacteriovoracaceae bacterium
TAAAGAAATTGAGAAAACCAACTTTGGTGTCTTTAGGATGTAATATGAGCTTAATGAGTGTTGAAACAAAGAATAATATTACCACTGTCACATTAAAAAGAGCTGAGATTCATAATGCTTTTAATGATGAGCTTATAAGTGAGTTAACAAAGAGCTTTGAGGAAATCGCTAAAAGTGATGCAAGGCTGGTTATTCTTACTGGAGAAGGAAAGAGTTTTTGTGCTGGAGCTGATTTGAACTGGATGAGCTCTATGGTTGATTATAGTATGGAAGAAAATAAAGCAGACTCGTTAAAACTTGCAACGCTTTTTCAAACTATTAATGATTGTCCGATACCAGTTATTGGGAAAGTAAATGGACATGCTCTCGGTGGAGGAGTTGGACTTGTGAGTGTTTGTGACTATGTTCATACTCATGAAAAAGCCAAGTTTGGATTTACTGAAGTAAAATTAGGTTTAGTTCCTGCTGTTATATCTCCTTATTGTATCGCTAAAATTGGTGTATCAAATGCGAGAGCATGGTTTTTAAGTGGTGATTTATTTCCTGCAAATACTGCAAAGGAAATGGGGCTTGTACATAAAGTAAGTAGCCTTGAAAGTTTTGAAGCAGAATTTGAAGAAACTTTAAATAAGTTCTTATTAGCTGGTCCTAAAGCAGCTCGCAGTGCCAAGTCATTAATTAAAAACGTATTAGAAAAAAATAAAAGTGAATTAATGGATTATACTTGTTCAGAAATTGCAAAAATTAGAATTTCTGAGGAAGGCCAAGATGGAATGAAGGCCTTATTAAATAAAACTAAAGCTAGTTGGGTAAGTGAGGAATAAATGAAAATTAAATCAGTGTTAATCGCAAATAGAGGTGAGATCGCTTTAAGAGTAGTAAAAACTTGTAAGCGTCTAGGTATTAAGACAGTTACCATATACTCTGAAGATGACAGATCACTTCCTCATGCGAAAGCAGGTGATGATTGTGTTAGTCTTGGCATCGGTGCTTTAAGTGAGACTTATCTTAATCAAGAAAAAATTATAAAAATTGCAAAGGAGTATGGTGCGGATGCCATTCATCCAGGTTATGGCTTTCTATCTGAGAATACTGAATTCTGTAAGAGAGTTAATAAAGCTGGAGTAATATTTATTGGACCAAGTACTCATGCAATTGAGCTTATGGGAGATAAGAAAACTTCCAAAGTTGAAATGGAGAAAATTGGAATTCCACTTATTCCTGGGTATCACGGTGATAATCAAGAACCAGACTTTCTATTTAGTGAAGCTAAGAAAATAGGTTTTCCTGTCCTTATTAAGGCCACAGCAGGTGGTGGTGGTAAGGGGATGAGAATTGTTCGCTCTGAAGATGAATTTACAAGTGCTCTGGATGCTTCAAAGCGTGAAGCTCAAAATGCTTTTGGAAATGATAAGGTTCTCATTGAGAAGTATATTGATAACCCAAGACATATTGAAGTTCAGTTAATGAGTGATAGTCATGGTAATCATCTACATTTTTATGAAAGAGAATGTTCTATACAAAGACGTTATCAAAAAGTAGTTGAAGAAACACCAAGCCCAGCTTTAAATGATGAACTTCGTAAGAATATATGTGAAACAGCTGTGAAGATTTCTACTGGAATTAATTATCTTGGTGCTGGGACAATTGAATTTATACTCGCACCAGATAATAGTTTTTATTTCTTAGAAATGAATACTCGCTTACAAGTAGAGCACCCAGTTACAGAACTAGTTACTAATAGTGATCTTGTAGAATATCAAATCATTGCCGCTGCTGGGGAGAAACTTCCTATTAAGCAATCAGATATTTCGCAACATGGACATGCCCTAGAACTTAGAATTTATGCTGAGGACCCTGATAATGATTTTCTTCCTAGTACTGGAAAAATTCACTTTATTGGAGCGAGTCCACTTGAAGGGGTAAGATTAGATTGTGGTTATGAATCACAGAACTTTGTAAATATTAACTACGATCCAATGCTTGCAAAACTTATTACATACTCTCATTCAAGAGATGAGAATATTTATAAAATGTTATGCGCCTTAGAAGACTTTCCATTCTTAGGACTTAAGTCAAATCGTGATTACCTTGCAAGAATTCTTGAGCATGAAAAGTTTGTAGAAGGGGATATTCATACTCACTTTATAACTGAATATCAGGATGATCTGCAAAAACGAGAGCTTGATACTAAGGCCATTGCTTTAGGTATTGCTTGTGGTCTTATTCATGAAAATAAAAACTCAATTAATGCTTGGTCATATCAAAAAGAGTTCAAAAACAGAAAAGCTATATTGGAGGGAAGTGAATATGTGTTTAATGCTCACTTTCCAAAGTCTGATGTTATTACAATAGAACTAAATGGTGAGAAATTTGATTTTAGTTACTTAAATGACTCAATCTTTTTAGGGGATGAACTTAAAAAGTTTTACATAACTCAAAGAATTCCTAATTTAGATTATCATCTTTGCATTGGAAATCTTGAAGCATTTATAAGTTTCCCTCTCAAAGCTGAGAGCTTTGGTAATAAGTCACTAGGTGAAGGTTCATTGCAATCTCCAATGCCAGGGAAGATATTTAAAATCTTTAAGGATGAGGGAGAAAGTGTCACTAACGGTGATGCAATTATGATATTAGAGGCCATGAAGATGGAGCATACAATTAAGGCCCAAAAAGATGGTGTGATTAAAAAGATATACTATCAGGTTGGAGAACAGGTTCAAGGTGGTGTTGAACTTTGTGAAATTGAATAAGAGGTAATAGACTTGAGTGAGTTGAAACAAAAAAATGTAAAGTTAGTAGAAGTTGGTCCTAGAGACGGACTACAGAATGAGAAAAAAATCCTTAGTACTGAAGCTAAGTTTGAATACATTAAACTTCTTTCTGAAACAGGACTTCAAACAATTGAAGTCACTAGTTTTGTTTCACCTAAAGCAATTCCTCAGATGTCAGACTCAAAAGAGCTTTATACAAAAGTAAATAAAGAGCTATCAGATAAAATTAATTATCCATGTCTCGTTCCAAATCTTATTGGTTATGAAGGGGCAAAGTCTGTTGGAGTTAAGGAAATTGCTCTTTTTTCTGCGACAAGTGATGCATTTACTCAAAAAAATATAAACTGCACTGTTGATGAGAGCTTTAAGCGCATGAGCGATGTTGCTAGTGAGGCAAAGAAAGATGGCATTAAGCTTCGTGGTTATATTTCAACTGCTTTTGGTTGCCCTTATGCTGGAGAGATGAGTGTGGATAAATTAGATCACGTGCTTGATTTATTTTTTAAATTAGGGGTGTATGAAGTTTCGATTGGAGATACAATTGGGATAGCAAATCCCTTACAAGTAGATACTTATTTAAAGGCGTTAAAAGCAAAGTATGACTTCTCAAAAATTGCTATGCACTTTCATGATACGAGA
>CAJXHA010000324.1 GCA_913053615.1 uncultured Bacteriovoracaceae bacterium
GTATCAAAATGTCTTTTATACACGTTTATAAGAGCATCCAGCTCTGCTTGAGAATTAATTTGAGCTTGAGTGATAAGAAAGTTGCCCCAATAATAATCTCCTCTTTTAGGAGTTTTCATATAAGCATAATGCTCTTCATAATGCATTTCGCATTCTAAGGAGGAGATCATAATGTCAGTTTTTAGACCAAGGGATTCAATTTTTATTTGCATAAGAGGACTATAGCCTATTTCTTCAAAAGCTCAAAGAACTCCCAAGTGTATTCATTTTTCTCATCTTTTTCGTGAGTGTAATGATCAAGGATTTCATAATTATCCATATCGTAGCTTGGAAAAAAAGTATCGGCCTTAAAACTTCCATGCACTTTGGTGATATACATTTTATCTACCTCTGATAGAACATCTTGATAGATCTTACCACCGCCAATATAGACTAATTCTTCAATTTGATTCTCCATGGCCCACTCATTAACGGCTTCATAGGAAGACATTACAAGACAACCTTCAATTTGCAGATCAGTTTGACGAGAGAGAATGATATTGGTTCTTTTAGGCAAGGGTCTCCCAATCGAGTCATAGGTCTTGCGACCCATGACGATTGGTTTCCCAGTTGTGTGATTTTTAAAATTTTTTAGATCATCAGAAAGATGCCATAGTAATTGGTTATCAAAACCGATTTCACCGTTCTCACCATGGGCAACGATCAATGACTTTATCATTATACGCTTACTTTCCCAGCAATATGTGGATGCGGATTATAATCAACTAATTCAAAGTCATCAAAGCAAAAACCATCGATGTCTTTAATGTCTTTATTCATTTTAAGTTTAGGAAAACTTCTTGGCTCACGAGCTAATTGAGTTTCAACTTGCTCATAGTGATTAGAATAAATATGTGCATCCCCTAAAGTATGGATAAACTCACCTGGTTCTAGATCACAAACTTGTGCCATCATCATAGTTAGAAGAGCGTAACTTGCAATATTAAAAGGGACACCTAAGAAGATATCAGCACTTCTTTGATATAATTGGCAACTAAGCTTTCCCTTACTAACATAAAATTGGAACATCATATGACATGGAGGTAAGGCCATATTTTCGAGCTCACCAACATTCCACGCATTGACTAAAATTCTTCTTGAGCTTGGATTATTTTTAATTTGATCTACTACATTTTTAATTTGATCATGAGTCTTACCATCAGCACCTTTCCATGATCTCCACTGCACACCATAGACTGGACCAAGATCACCATTTTCATCGGCCCATTCATTCCAAATACGCACGCCATTATCTTGGAGATATTTTACATTACCAGTGCCTTTTAAAAACCAAAGCAACTCATGGATAATAGATTTTAAATGTAGTTTTTTTGTCGTTAACATCGGGAAGCCCTCTGATAAATCAAAGCGCATTTGATGACCAAAAATAGATTTAATACCAGTGCCGGTACGATCCATTCTCTCATCACCCTCTAAGTATGCCTTACGCATTAGATGTAGGTATTGTTCTTCCATTGATGCCTCCCTATAGTGAATTTTTGTGTGCTCATAGTGTGTGTTTCTATGTATAATATTAGCAAAGTAGATTTAAAATGAAAATCAAAGGATGAACCTGATGGCAAAAGTTAGAACGGGAATTGATCGTTTACAGGATGAGAATCAATATAAGTTATTTAAAGGTAATGTCGGTGTTTTGTGTCATAGTGCTAGTATCGATAGTAAGCTTAATCATACCCTTGAAATCATGTTAAAACTCTTTGGAGATCGCGTTAAGAAGGTCTATGGGCCACAACACGGCTTTGTCACAGATGTACAAGATAATATGATTGAATCAGATCATTTTACTCACCCTTATTTTAAATTACCTATTTATTCTTTATACAGTGAGACTCGTGTTCCCACTGATGAAATGCTCGCTGGTATTGATCATCTCTTTGTGGATATGCAAGATGTTGGAACCCGTATTTATACTTATATTTATACCATGACTCACTTATTAGAAAAGTGTGCCAATCTCGATATTGAAGTGATTATTCTTGATCGTCCAAATCCTATTGGTGGTTTGCAAACAGAAGGTAATATTCTTGATACTAAGTTTGCAAGCTTTGTAGGCCGTCATGAATTAGCGGTACGCCATGGTATGACTATGGCCGAAGTCGCACTGATGCACCAAAAATACTTTTTTGATAAAAAAGCCAATCTAAAAATCATTGAAATGGATGGGTGGAAAAGAGAAATGTATTTTGAAGATACTGAACTCCCTTGGGTAATGCCATCCCCTAATCTTCCTACTATTGAAGGTTGTATTCCATTTGTGGGTACCGTTTTATTTGAGGGAACAAATATAAGTGAAGGTCGAGGAACAACTCGCTCACTTGAAATCGTAGGCCATCCAGGTATTGAGCCATGGAGTTTCAAGACAAAACTTAATGATATCTTTAAAGCAACAGAGTTAAATGGATTCTTTTTAAGACCAATAAATTTTCAGCCAACTTTTCAAAAACATGCTGGTATTGGTTGTGGTGGGTATCAAATTCATATAACTGATAGAAAAGCATTTCAACCTTGGAAAACTTGTCAGTTAATTTTACAAGCACTAGTACAAGAACTTGGTGATGACTTTCATTATAAAAATGATCCCTATGAATATGGTGAGGATATGAATCCTATGGATATGATTAATGGAGATGATCGTTATCGTGAGTTTTATGAAAAGAACCTTGATTATAATACCCTTTTAAAACTTGAGTCTGAAAATCAGGATCTCTTTCAAGAAAGGCGCGAAAGTATATTAATTTATAAGTAATTCCAAGAGCTTACTTTAAATTTTCTTCTCATTATTTTCCTGAATGCTCCGATAAGGAATTTGGAGTTAAGGGAATTTTTTAATGATCAAATCTTTGATTATTCTTTTTTTAGTATTTACGACTTCAGTCTTTGCACAGACTGAGGAGTGGACACGTATATCACCACTGGACTATTGTCCGGAGTATCAAATTGAATTTAAATTAAATGAAAATTCACAATACGATGTTCGTATTCCAGAGTTAAATAACCCCAAAGAGTTTATTAGTAGAACCATTCCTAATATTAATGATCTTAGTGTACTGACAGATGATATCGTTGTTTCAAGCACCCAAATTTGTAATCGTGAACGTGAACTTGTCACCATAGAGAGTGGACAAATTATTTTCCGTGAAGAAGATGAGTTCACTTTAGATATGGTTGAATGTTATCAGCCTTATAAATTTAGTGCAGCTTACTTAGATCTTATGCGAGATCTAGTGGAAATCTTACAATTAAGTGAAAATGCAAATCGCTGTGATCAAGTTGCAGATTATATTGAGTTACAAACTAAAATCTCTCAATTAAGAGAAGAAGAATTAGTTGAATA
>CAJXHA010000325.1 GCA_913053615.1 uncultured Bacteriovoracaceae bacterium
ATAAATTTGAACAACAAATTAAGGGAACAGGCCTGGGAATTAGATTGTACTTCTAAATGGAAAATCTATATTTAGCATCTATTTTTGGTTCATTACTTTTTTATATACAAGTGAGTATGAATTATCGCTTTAGTAATAAGTACTTAAACCTCTTAGATAAAAAAGATAATTACCAACTCTTTCCACTTGCTATCACTTTTAGCTCAGTCTGTATTTTTAGCGCTTGTTATTACTATTCCGATCCAAGTGAAGCTCAATTTGGATACTTTTTTCTTATTTTAATGTTCTGTGTAGTGCTCGCAAAATATTATTACTTTAACTCTCTTAGAATCTTTCTTAATTGCAAACTTAGATTTGATCGACTTTACTTTTACCTTGTTTGTTTCTATGCAATTGTCTCTCTATATTACTTGTATGCATATACTCATGTTGGACTGGAAGCTTTTTTTGATTTAGCTAAGCCTGAGGCCTCTGGAAATTTTCTAAGAGAGAAATTAATCCCATTTGAAATAAACCGTGATGTTAAAATACTATTTATTCCAAATTATTTAATATCACAAATTATCTATATCTATCTCATAGTTGTTTCAGTAAAAAAGAAAGAGTTTTTAATTGCTTTTGGTGTATTATTTACTACCGTATCGATACTTTATACTAACTCCTATCATATCTTTCAGTGGAGTTTTTGGTTACCTCTAAATATGGTAGCAGATCTCTTTGAGATGTTCCGACTGCATAGTGTTCAAAAAATTAAACTCAACCAGAGAATTGATAGTTATAATCAAAAACTGTCTTTTGTTGAGCAAAAATTGAAAGATGTTGAAGAATCAAAAAAGATATTTAAACATGATCTAAATAATAAGTTTACTGCCTCAAACCTTAATTTGTATAAGGCACAAACTTTAATCTCTAAAGATGAATTTGAGAGTAAAGAAAAAGTACTCGATTGCATTGAAAATGCCAGAACGGCCAATAAACAAGCTGCAAATTTTTTAAAAAATAGTGGGTTAATTACAGGTACTAAGATTCTAAGTAAGACAAAGGAGATTCTAAGTCTTTTTGAGATTGAGAGCTCTATTGAAATGATGGAGTTACAAGGGGGACTTGCAGAATCGAAGTACGATAATATTCTTACAAATCTGGTTAAAAATGCCTATGAGGCAAATAAGCAACAAGAACATCCTTGGGTAAAAATAATAGGTAAGCAAAGTGAACATGAGTATCAATTAAAAGTTATCGATAGTGGACTCTTTCAAAATATCAATGACCCTGATCGAATATTTGAGGCCAATTTTACGACAAAAGAAAAGAATACCGACGAGCATGGCTATGGTCTGACCTCCGTTCTAAATGATATAAAAAGCCTTAATGGCAGTATAAAATTATGTGACTTTAATGGGCATACTTGCTTTGATATTACTTTTAGAACTGCCAAACTTTCTTAAGTAGGCTCTTTGTATGTCTTTCAAAATCAGGAAACAAAAATGCGTAAGGAACTCTCTTTCTTAATTCATTATGTGGAAGTAGTGACATTTGATAGGCTCCAATAAAAATTGTGAATGATTCCATCAAGTTCTTAAGTAGTATTTCTTTTGATATATTAAATTTTTTAGAAACTAAGTTCGTTAACATATCCAACGACTCACCAAGAAATACTTTGAAGGCAACAGTCCTTTCTAGGCTAGAGTTGATTTCAATGATCTGAGGAGCAATAATGCTTAGCCTTAGCATAAGTTCATTTTTAAATATTGGTTCAAATATTTTATCTAGTATGGTTATAAATTCCCTCTCTTCATTTATAATTTTTTCGTTTAAACGAAACCAGCTAATGTACTCATCTTGTAAGATATCTAAGAATATTTCTTCCTTAGTATTAAAGTATCGATAAAGTGCTCCCTTTGTTAGTCCACAACTTTGAGCAATTTGACTTACACTTGGAAGCTCTCGTGGGTTATCTAGAAAGAGAATTATTGATTTATCTTTTATCTCTTGTTTTTTTATTTCTTTATCTTCTTGAGAACGGGCTCTTTGCAAAATAATCTCCTAGTTTTTCATTACCAAATAAGCAAAATATGATTGTATTTTTCTTGGGTAAAATCGGCCTAAGAAAACAGTAAGTTTATTAGCAAGGCCAGGCACTATAAAGGCCTTCTTTTTGAACATTGCCTTTATACCAGTAAGGGCAACAGGATATGACTGCATCATAAATACTTTTTGATAAAAAGTTGTTTTTTGCCCGGAGACTTGTAAGAACTCTGTTGCTGTTATCCCTGGATTTAGTACAGTGACATTTACTCCGTGAACTTTTAATTCATGATTAAGTGCTTCACCTAGACTGAGCACATAAGACTTACAAGCTGCATAGGCCGCATAAGTAGGAGTTGCTTGAAAAGCAGCGACAGAACCAACTAATAAAATATTTCCACGACCAAGCTTTTTCATCCTTTGACCAAAGGCATGAGTAAGGTAGGAGAGTGCGGTAATATCAACTTGTATCATTTTATTTAAATCCTCCCAAGAAGACTCATGATAAAAACCATAGACTCCAAAACCGGCATTATTGATAAGAACATCAACTTCATAGCTTTGTGTTTGATCGATTAAGCTCTTTACTCCGCTAAGAGTTGAAAGGTCTGCTGGAATAATAATGACTTTAACAGGATATTTATTTTCAATATTCTTTTTTACTCTTTCAAGGTTCTCTACTCTTCTTGCAGTGATAATTATATTTTTTCCTTTCTTGGCGAGGATGTCTGCGAAATCAACTCCAAAACCTGAACTTGCTCCTGTGATTAGTGCGTAACTTGTTTGCATATTAAGCTCCTTAATTTAAGTAAACACCGTTTACTAATATCACTATAAGTGAACATCGTTCACTTATCAAGCTAAAAGTAATTCTTACAAGTTATTGAAAATATTAGTTATTCTTAATATTTCTAGGAAGAAAGATTCAAACTCTTAGCATATGTTTTTTTACAATATTAAGGGCTTATGATAGTTGAATAAGGCTAAATACTTAAAAACAAATATATAAAAAGAGGGCTTTTTAATGAAAGTTGCAAAAACTTATGATGTGAAAAAAACTGATAAGAAAACCATTGAGAAATGGACGAAGTTATTAATCCTAGGACGTATGATTGATGAAAGGGCTCCAAACTATTTAAAGCAAGCCCTTGGTTGGTCTTATCATGCTCCTTATGCTGGTCACGATGCAATTCAATTAGCTATTGGACAGGTTTTTGATAAAGAGACAGATCACTTATTTCCTTACTATAGAGATATGCAAACATCTTTAAGTGCAGGTCTAAGCGCTACTGAAATTATTTTAAACGGTCTTTCTAAAAAAGATGATCTCGCTAGTGGTGGAAGACATATGTCGAATCACTTTGCCAA
>CAJXHA010000326.1 GCA_913053615.1 uncultured Bacteriovoracaceae bacterium
CTCCAAGTCCCACAGTTCGATCAAAACTACGAGTTAAATAGGTAGTATAAAAGGGATCTAGTTTGCTCTTAACTAGCTTCGCTAATTTTAAAGTAAGATTTTTCTCATAAATCATTTCTGATTTAACTTTTCCTTTAATCTTCTTTCTAACTTTCTTCATGGCCCCCAGCTCTTCTCCTCCATGACCAGGATCGATTAGAACCACAAACCCTTGTGCAAAGCTTGCCCAAATAAATGTAAGCATTAGAATTTTTAAAATCATTTAATAAAGCTTCTTAAGTTTCATTTCAGGAAAGTAGTGTGCCAGAATATCTGTATAAGAGTAACCTCTTTTTGCCATTTCATATGCTCCGAACTGACAAAGTCCAACTCCATGGCCATAACCCTTTCCATTTAGCGTAATTGAATTATTATTATTTTTTTCAAATTTAAAGTAATTCGATGGTGCTTTCTTACGACCTAGTATGGAACGTATTCTTGATTTTTTCAAAAGGTGAACATCATCATTTGAATATAACCTTAATTGGGGATAACTCTTATCATCAGGGGCAAGACTTAGTTGAGATTTGATATCTTTATTTTGATAGACTTGCATTCCTTTGCGAAGAGCATGATCAAAACGTGACTTAGGAATATCAATCTTCCAATCAGCAACACCATGCTTATGACAATATGGACAATCAACACTACTATAACCGTCTACTTTATTGCTCCAAACTTGTTCAGGTAAACGCGTCTTTCCCCCACACTTTGAATGAAAGAAGATAGGAGTTATTCTTTGAGACTTTGGTAAGAGAACTTGTCCTCTAGTTAAACGAGTTGCTTTACTAGTCTCATAGGTCACTTCAAAGAATGATCCATTTACTTGATGTTTTTCTGAGTTCTCAAGATCGTAGTATGTTTCAAAACCATTTGTTTTTTTAACTTGTTTTGTTTTGATTAAATGAATGGCATAACTTCTCGCCGCCACAGCTTGTGCCTTTAAAGCTTCCAATGGCCACTTTGCATTCATTTCCTTAGGTAAGAGAGAGCTGATATAAGTTTCAAGGTTTAGTTTATTAATCACATCACATCCCTTGCCTTTATATGAGCTCACTAAGAAAAGACTTCCGCGATATTTTTTCTGGTTAAACTCCATTAAGCCAGTTCGAGATGTTATCTTTGCCAAAAGTATTGGTTCATTTTTCTTCACTAAGGATTTCAATGGACGACAATTAAAAACAAAACGTTTTTTTCCCGGATAGTATTGCTCGATGGGTTGTCCCGAGACTGTTTTCACTAGATCTGTTCCAGAAATATTCACATCATGAATGGCCTTGGCAATTCTCACCCTAATACTTGGCTCTGAACTTATTGAGGCGGCCCATGCATTGAGGGCAAATAAAAGAATCAATCCTTGAATCTTGAGCAAATTCCACTCCCTGGAATAATTGTATCTTATTTTTAATTTTACGCAGCAAATTCTAGGATTTCAAGTATTTATACTAATTTTGACATCAGCTTTTGCATATCTTCCCATGCCAGTCGCTTAGAATTAGGAGCTTCATTTAAATAATTTGGTGAGAACAGTGGAAGTAATTCATACTCAATGACTTCTTGGGTATCTTTATTTTCGATTTCAATTTTATAAAACTTACCCCTCAGTGCTTGTAAGCGCTCTTTAGTTTTTAATAACTTTGAACTTACAAACCCACCAAGACTTACTAAGTACTTTGGTCGACGGTGATAGATTTCCGCAAATAAGTACTCATCGCTTTTTTCAACTAAGTCTGAACAAGTTGAAATGCTATAGCGAGCTCCATCTAATTGCATGGCCTTAATCATTTTCTGAAATAGAATAGCGACATCCTCTTCAAAGAAGACACTGATTTTTTTATCTGTTACTGAAGCAATATTATGATTTAAAAACTCTTCATCTACTATAAAAAGAACATCTATATTTTCTGACTCAACCTGTGACTTATCGTTATAGAGATCATTTGAATGAGTTTGATAAAAGTCCATATACTCATTTATGGCACTACTAGCAAAGTCCCAACGTGGGTTCTTAGCTTGTTTTTTCTGAATCACAGCTCCATTGCCGAGATGAATCTTATCACTCTTAGTTTGCTCAAATTTTTCTTTCCCAAATTTATGTAACTCATCCAGCATTTTTACTTTTTCAGTAACTGACTTTTCTGCTTTATCTTCAACTTTAACTTCCACAGTGGGTGAATCGGCAACTTTTGCCTCAATCACTTGCTCTTGACTTACAGGGACACCATATGACCAGTCATGGCCAAAAAGACGCTCTGAGAAGGGCGATTTGAGATCTGCTTCACGTCCTCTAAGTTGCTTCAATGCGTTAATATACTTGGTATTCATGCTATTTAACTATCAAAAATGTCACTATTTTCCTAGAAGTTTGAAACAAGCAAATAAATTAACTCTTAAAACTCTCGGCCCGATAAGTTTAATAGTTCCACTTATGGAGGAAACTATGGCAAATGAAGTTGATTTTAAATTTGAGAAATTTGAAGAGTACTGGGGCGGAGTTGATGAAGTTAAGAACACCATAAGCAAATGTAAAGTTTGTGGCTCAAAGCTTCTACTAAGTCATATGCCAGATTACAAGAACCTGCTTGTTCAAGAAACAGCTCGCTGCATCGAGTGTGGAGCAGGTAATAGAAAAACAATTCACGTGTTGAATTAGTTTTTACTCTTCTCTTCGGCATGCAAGGTTTCATAGATTGATCTTGCATGCCTAATGCTCACACCTAAATGATCACTAATCTCCTTAACATTTAATTTTTTTACTTCATCTTTAGTTAGCTCTATATGCTGTAAAATCTTTTCACGGGTCTTAGCTCCAATACCTGGAACTTCATCTAACCAAGACGTAATAATTCTTCCCTTTTCTTTTTTATGATGGAGCTTTCTTGAAAAGCGATGTGCCTCATCTCTCATTTGCACTATTATACGCATAAGGCTTGGACACTTTGAAAGTATATATGGATTACTACGATTAGGAATAACTAATCTTTCATCACTCTTTTCAATATGTGATGATTGAAAGTTTTTAGCTATTTCACGAGACTTCGCAATCCCTACCACAGGTACATCAATTTCTTGTTCATCAAGTACCTTTTTAACTGTTGATACTTGTGCCTTTCCCCCATCAACAACAAAGACATCAGGAAGATCACCATGTTTTATTCGACGCTCAAAGACTTCTTTCATCATTGCAAAATCATTATTCCCTTCTGGTAATTCTTGCAGATGATAATAGCGGTACTTTTTCTTATCTGCCTTTCCATCATGAAAAACAATTTGAGAAGCAGTTGGACTCTTCCCCTGCCAAATAGCAATGTCATAACACTCTAAAAGC
>CAJXHA010000327.1 GCA_913053615.1 uncultured Bacteriovoracaceae bacterium
AAAACCAATACTTTATCAAAATTATACTTCTCTAATTGCATTAATTGAATAAATTTTCTCAATCCATCAGGATTATGTGATGGGATAAAGTAACACTGATTGTCATTTATACTTAAGATTTTACCTGGAAAGTTATGGTCAATATCATTTTTGATTTTAAACTCTTGCTCCAAAACATAATTAACCAATTGCTGATTGCGCACATAATAATTGTCAGAAGTCTTTGTCACATTAAGCTTGAACATATCCGACCATTTCACGTTGCTAAACTTAGTTAATACTTCTTGGGTACATTCTCTAAGATAATTTAGTTCAAGTGAGCTATAAAAATGCTGATTATTTCTTAAAAGGCCAAGCTTCTCTTTTAAGATACCATCATATCGATTACCAAGAAATTCTTGATGATCTCTTGAAATGGAAGTTAATAGTAAAATATCAGCAGCATAATAATTAACTGCATCAAGTCTTCCACCAAGTCCTACTTCCAAAATAGTTATATCACTATCTTTGGCAAACATAAGAAAAACGATGAATACATACTCAAAGAAAGGTAATTTAATATTTAGTTTTTCGACTACAGGCTTTAGTTCCTGAATTAATTTCCAAAGTTTCTCGTCTGTGATTTCCCCATCATTATTTACTAACCTTTCATTTAAGCGCACAAGATGAGGTGAAGTTAATAAAGAAACACGATATTTTTTTGAAAGTTCTTTAAAGAGTAAACGAGAGCATTGCCCTTTACCATTAGTTCCTGCAACAGTAATAATTTTTTTTGGTTTTGGTAACTCTAAATAGTCGACAACCTTCCCAATTCTTTCAAGGTCAGGCATAAAACGTTCGTAACCAGTGTACTTTTCCAGCCATTGGTCAATCATAAGAGATCTAATTTCAGACATATTGTATTATGCGAACATTTTTACAAAGAAGGCAAGCTCTTCTTTAAGCTTATGCCTATGCACGATTCGATCGATAAAACCTTTCTCTAATAAGAACTCTGCTCTTTGAAAACCTTCAGGTAATGTTTGACGAATAGATTGCTCAATTACACGAGGTCCTGCAAAACCAATTAAAGAATTTGGTTCAGCAATATTAATATCACCTAACATAGAAAAAGATGCTGCACTTCCACCAGTAGTAGGATCAGTGAGTAAAGAAATATAAGGAATACCAGCATCTTTTAATCTCTTACGTGATGCTGATGTTTTAGCCATTTGCATTAGAGAAAGAATCCCCTCTTGCATTCTAGCTCCACCTGAACATGAAACAACTATCACAGGACATTTTTTTTCATAACCAGCATCCATAGCCATGGCGATTTTTTCACCGGTTACTACCCCCATAGATCCTCCCATAAATGAAAAATCCATAACGGCAACAACAACATCTTTACCATCTATTTTTCCAAAACCACATACGGTTCCGTCTTTTTTACCAGTATTCTTATAAGCTTTTTGTAAACGATCTGAATAAGAAGCTTTGTCATGAAATTGTAATGGGTTCTTAGTTTCTAATAATGAACCAAACTCTCTAAAGCTATCATTATCTAAAATAAATGAAATCCTTTCAGCTGCAGATAAACGATAATGATGATCACACTGAGGACATACACCTTGGTTCTTTTGTAATTTATCCGCTTGCAGAATCTCTGAACATTTAACACATTTTTTCCAAACACCGCTTGGAGTATTTGTTGGTTGCCTCTTTACATTCTTTAACTTTGGATTTTTTACGCTATTAAACCAGCCCATATATTTAACCTTATTTTTTTCTTCTTAAACTATAAAGTTTCACTCTTAAAGTAAATTAACTATTGTTTAGTTTAGACGCAAAATCCTTTGAAATGTTTGATTTTTAGTGAAACCATAAACAACTGCACTTCCACTAATTGCATGCCAAACACCCCACCACGCACAAACTAAACTCACTCCCCCCAAGCTCCCAAAGAACTCAAGTGCCAGAGCTATCCCTAGTCCTGAGTTTTGAATCCCCACTTCAATTGTTATTGCTTTTTTATCCCTAGTGTTTAAGCCAAGCATACTAGCAAGAGTAAAGCCTGTAAAAAAAGCAATGAAGTTATGCACGAGAACGATACCAATTACGAGATGAATATAAGTTTTAAAATTATGAATATTTGCAATAAAGGCCCCAATGACTAAGGCCACTAAAAAGAATATTGAAATCTTTTTAAGGACCAGGTGTAATTTATCAGCAAGCTTTGCATTGCGAACTCTAATAAGTAAACCTATTACTAGTGGAACTCCTAATACAAAAATAACTGTCACCATTACTTCCATTGGATTTAGTGCCACACTTGAAACAAGCTTATTGGTAGGTCCATACATACTCGCCCAAAAACTCACATTAAATGGAGTCATGATCATCGCAAGAATTGTTGATAGAAAAGTCATTGAAACTGAAAGTGCAGTATTGCCCTTGGCCAACATTGTAAAAAGGTTTGAAATATTTCCACCAGGACAAGCCGCAACTAGCATCATTCCTAGAGCAATTGAAGGTTCTGGATTAAATACTAAACACAAAAGAAAAGTGAGCATGGGTAAGAAAAGAAATTGGGCCAATAAACCACATAATAAACTTTTTGGGCTCGCAAAAATATTTTTAATATCTTTGGGTGTTATATCTAGTGCAACTCCTAACATAATCAAACCCAAAACAAATTTTAAGGCAAAGAGTGTAGCCGGGTCGAATTGAATTTGCATGGCATCAACATTAGGTGTCATAAACCTTCCTGTTTATTTAGGTTTTGGTGTTTTTCTTTCCAAATGAGCTCTTAAGTGTTTAAATTTTACTACAAATGATTTTATTTTAAAGGAATAAAGTATGTCATATTATGTAAATCCACATTTGCATTCATGTCCATGGTATCCCTATGCACAACAATTTGGAGCTCCCAATGTAAAGTGGTGTGAAGAAACTCTGTGTCATTGGATTAGTGAACCTGCTAATACTTACTCTAATATTGCTTATTTACTCGCAGCAATTTATATCTTTTGGAGAGCATGGAGAAATGGTCAAAAAGAATTAATCTACCTTTCTCCGGCCATGTTATTAATGGGTGCTTTTTCTTTTATCTATCACATGTCCAATAATTACCTCACTCAGGTTTTTGACTTTATTGGAATGTTTCTCTTTGTCTACTGGCTAATTATCCTTAACTTTAGAAGGTTAAAATGGGTAAGCCGTGAAAACCAAGTACCCTTTATGATCGCTATGTGTGTGGTCTCAACTCTCCTCGTTCATGTGATGTACATGGTTCATATTAAATTTCAAATTCTTATTTTATTTGCGGCATTGGCCATCATTGGAACTGAAA
>CAJXHA010000328.1 GCA_913053615.1 uncultured Bacteriovoracaceae bacterium
CTTCCGATCTTATCAGTTGTGCTAGTCCCGTACCTGTTAGTGCGATGAGTAAATTTTTCTTCAATAATGTAGGTTTTAAAGCGTTCTTTAGCATTGCTATCATTATATAATTAGCACTTTACAGAAGCCAAGGTATTATCTTACAACTAGATAATAAAACGAGGTAAATATGCAATTTATTGATCTAAAAGCCCAGTATGCTGGCATTCAGGATAAAATCCAAAAAAGATTTAATGATGTGATGGAACATGGAATGTATATCATGGGCCCAGAAATATCGGAGCTTGAAAAAGAACTAGCTAATTATGTTGGGTGTAAGCATGCCATCGGATGTGCTAATGGAACTGATGCATTAATGATAGCCATGGAAACTCTTGGAATTGGTAAAGATGATGAAGTGATCTCGACTCCTTTTACTTTTTTTGCAACTGGAGAAACCATTGCACTAAAAGGTGCGAAACTTGTTTTCGCTGATATCGATCCTGATACTTATAATATTGACGTTGAAAAAATCGAAGAAAAAATAACTAGTAAGACCAAAGCAATTATTCCTGTTTCTTTATATGGTCAGATGCCAGATATGGATAAAATTATGGAACTTGCAAAAAAACATGGTCTTTCAGTAATTGAAGATGCAGCTCAAAGTTTTGGAGCAGAAATGAGAGGTAAAAAATCTTGTTCTGTTGCAACGATTAGTACCACTAGTTTTTTCCCAGCTAAGCCACTTGGATGTTATGGTGATGGGGGAGCACTTTTTACCAATGATGAATCTCTAGCTAAGAAAATTTCTGAAATTAGAAATCACGGACAATCAAAAAGGTATACTCATACAAGCCTTGGTTATAACTCAAGACTTGATACACTTCAGGCTGCAATTCTTTTAGAGAAGCTTGCAATCTTCCCAAAAGAGGTTGAGTTACGCCAAGAAGTTGCAAAGAGATATGATGAAGCTTTTATGGGTAAAATTAAAACAACTAAAGTCGCAGATGGTTTTAAATCTGTTTACGCTCAATACACTATTGAAGTTGATAATAGAGATGAATTTTGTGAGAAAATGAAAGCTGATGGAATTCCAACTGCAGTTCATTATCCTGTGCCAATTCATCATCAACCAATCTTTAAAGATCTTGGCTACGCTAATATTGATATGCCGTTAGCAGATACTGCAAGTCAAAGAGTATGTTCATTGCCAATGCACCCATATATGAGTGTAGATGATCAAATGAAAGTGATAGATGCAGTCTTAAAAAATATTGGATAATATTATGAGTGATTATTTTAAACATGAAAGTGCCATTGTAGATGAAGGAGCTAAAATAGGAGCTGGTTCTCGAGTTTGGCACTTTGTTCATATTTGTGGTGGTGCAAAGATTGGTGAGAAATGTTCATTTGGTCAAAATGTTTTTGTAGGAAACAAAGTCACGATTGGAAATAATTGTAAAATTCAAAATAATGTCAGCATCTACGACAATGTTCATTTAGAAGATGATGTATTCTGTGGCCCAAGTATGGTTTTTACTAATGTATATAATCCTCGAAGTGCTGTCGTTAGAAAAGAAGAGTACCTTGATACCATCGTAAAAAAAGGTTCAACCATTGGAGCTAATGCAACAATCGTTTGTGGTGTTACTCTGGGAGAAAACTCATTTATCGCAGCTGGTGCCGTAGTTAATAAAGATGTAAAACCATACGCACTTATGGCCGGAGTTCCTGCCAAGCAAATTGGATGGATGAGTAATTTTGGTGAACAAGTAAAACTTCCTCTAGAAGGTGAAGGTGAGTGGACGTGCCCTCATACTGGGGATGTTTATGTGCTCAGTGGAAGTCAATTAAGTATTAAATAGAAATGCATGATAACCATATACCCTTAGTCATTCTTGGTGGAGGTATTATTGGACTTACAATTGCCAATGAACTCTTAGAAAGTGGTTTTAAAGATTTCTGTATTCTTGATAAAGCTCAATACCTTGGTGATCATTCAAGTGGAAGAAATTCAGGTGTAATGCATGCTGGACTTTATTATCCAAAAGATAGTTTAAAGAGAAAGTTTTGCATTGAAGGACTTAGTCTTTGGAAAGATTTTTGTAAAAAGCATAATCTCTTTCATAAAAACTGTGGAAAATATATTTTTACCACTGAGGAAAATGAATCCTCATTACTTGAACTTTTTGAACGAGCAAAAAATAATGGTGTCGAAGTTAGACTTGCAACGAGTCAAGAAGTAAGCACCATCTCAGAGTATGCTAATGCAGATATTGCATTCTTTTCACCAAATACGTCTATAATTGATCCCTCAGAGTGTATTAGTTTTTTAAAAAACCATCTTGAAAAAAATGATATTCCTATCTTATTAAATCAAAAAGTCGAAAGACTTGAAGTTGTTGATGGTGGTTTTTTGATTCAGGTTAATGGAGAAGAGATTTATACAGAAAAACTCATCAATGCTTGTGGTCTTGGGGCTGTTGATGTGAGGGAGAAACTAGGCCTTAAGAATATCCAAAATAAGCTAGTAAAAGGACATTATGTTCGATCTCAAATTCCTTTTTTTAATGACTCCTTACTTTATCCAATACCACTTAAGAATCTTAAGGGGCTAGGAGTACATACTTGTATTGATAGTGATGGAAGTATTAAGTTTGGACCAGACGCACAAGATACTAACTCAGTTGATTACTCACTTAATGCAGAAAATATCGAACTTCTCAAAAATGAAGTCCTGCAAAACTTTAAAATTACTAGAGATAAACTTAGTGAAGACTATGTTGGAGTCCGTTCAAAAATAATTAAAGACGGTGAATTATATACAGACTTTTATATTGGTGATGATAGCGAGCATGGAATTAAAAACTATATTGAACTTTTGGGTATTGAATCGCCAGGGTTTACGAGTTCGCTTGCCCTGGCAAAGTTTATTTCTAATTTAATAGTCTAGTCGAGTAATAATGGATGAGAGTTTGGAGAAATCCCAATTACATCTGTTGTTCGAATATCATGAACAATCTGAATTGCATTTCTGGCATCTTGTATTCCATAACCTTTACCATTTAGGATATCTTCGTAAACACGTGTGTGTAGGTCAGTAAAACCACCAGAAAACTCAATTTCTTCACCATCCATTGTAATTGAACGGTAAGTGTATTTACCCTCTCTTTTAGCAGCTTCTGGAAGTTTATTTTTATCAATTGAAAGAACCCATTTTACTTTAGCTTTTTCCAATTCTAGATAACCTGCACATATATCATTTTCCATAATGTGAACTTCATTTTTTTCAAGGTCACCAAAAAGCCAACCAAGCATATCAAAAAAATGCACACCA
>CAJXHA010000329.1 GCA_913053615.1 uncultured Bacteriovoracaceae bacterium
CAGTTTCTGAAGATGCGAATACAAAAATTGATGAAGCAACGGATACTTATGATACTATTGAATGGCTATTAAAAAATATTGATGGCCATAATGGTAAGGTAGGTATTCTGGGCATATCTTACGGTGGATGGTTGACTGCAATAGCTCTAACAGATATACACCCAGCTGTTAAAGCAATTTCACCCCAAGCCTCGCCATCAGATATGTATATGGGTGATGATTTTTTTCATAATGGAGCTTTTAGACTCAGTCCTTCTTTTGGTTATGCAGCTATGATGGAAAGATCAAAAGAGAACTTTCCCTTTGATTTCGGAGATGAGGACGTATATGATTTTTATTTAAATCTGGGTCCACTCTCAAATGCCAACAAAAAATATTTTTTTGATAAAGTTCCAACTTGGAATAACTTTATGGAACACAGTAATTATGATTCATTTTGGAAAGAAAAAGAAGTTACACATTATTTAGAGGACATCAGTGTACCTGCGTTAAATGTTGCAGGATGGTGGGATGCAGAAGATTTTTATGGCCCAATGAAAATATATGAAAAATTAGAAGAGAATGATCAGTCTAATATTAATAATTTGGTTGTAGGTCCATGGCGTCATGGTGGTTGGGCTAGGGGAAAAGGAGATAGTCTCTGGGCCATTGGATTTGGTAGTAACACCTCTAAATATTATAGAAGTAAGATACAAGCACCGTGGTTTTTTCATCATCTCAAAGGAAATAATTCACAGAATTTTCCAGAAGCTCATGTATTCATTACAGGTTTAAATCAGTGGAAATCTTTTAAGACTTGGCCACCATTATCTGAAACTAAACCTACAAACTTTTATTTTCGGCCTGATAATAGCATTACAATGAATCTCTCGGTTGATAAAGAAGGTACGGAATCGCTTTCTTATGTATCAGATCCCAACAATCCTGTGCCATATTCAAAAAGACCAATTAAAGGTTTTTGGCAAGGTGCTCAAGCAATGTGGAAAGTAGAAGATCAGCGTTTCTTAGATAATAGAGAAGATGTATTGACCTGGATGACTAAACCTTTAGAAGAGGGGATTGAAATTGCCGGTGAAATCATTTTGAACTTGTTTGCCTCAACAACAGGTACTGATGCTGACTGGATTGTAAAATTAATTGATGTTTACCCGGAAGATTCATCTGATTTAATTATGGCTAATTACCAGCTAATGATTGCAGATGAAGTAATTCGATCAAAATTTAAAGATAGTTTTTCTGAACCGAAACCATTAGTGCCTGATGAAATCAATCATTTTAAAATCTCACTTGGAACAAGAGCCCATAAATTTAAAAAAGGGCATAGAATAATGGTGAAAATTCATAGTACGTGGTTTCCTCTTATTGATCGCAACCCACAGAATTTTATCAATATACCAACAGCTACTAAAAATGATTATGCAGTTGCAACTCAATCTATATTCTTATCAAAATCAAAGGCTACATATATAGAACTGCCAGTGATTCAAAAAAAGGAAAATAATGATGAATAAAATGATGATAGTTGGAAAAATAATAATATTTTTTACTTCAATGTTGAGCGTTTTTACAATGCTTATTGCTGGTGATAATAAGGTTTTAAAAACTTTAGATATTTTTGAAATGGAAGGAGTCTCCGATCCGCAGATATCGCCAAATGGTTCAAAAATACTTTATGTAAGGTCTGGTAGCGATATTATGACAGATAAGCGTTATTCAAATATCTGGATCATTAATTTTGATGGTACTAATAACCGTCCACTGACCAGTGGACAGAACGGTAATAGTCAACCCCGCTGGTCTCCGGATGGCAAGCAGATTATCTATGTTTCCAGTTCTTCTGGCTCTGGTCAGATTCATAAGCGATGGATGGACACGGGCGAGACAACAATTCTGACAAATGTTCAGACAAGTCCCCATGGAATTAGTTGGTCCCCTGATGGGCAATACTTAGCTTTTTATGGCACTGTTCCTACTGATGCTAATTTTAATGTAGATCTCCCATCTCCACCTGAAGGAGCTGAGTGGGCTAAGCCTGCGAAAGTAATTGATCGTCTGGTCTATAGATTTAATGGAGTTGGATATTTAAAAGGGTTTAAACACTTATTTGTTATTCCTTCAGAAGGAGGTACACCAAGACAATTGACCTCAGGAAGATTTAATTTTGCCAGCTATATTGGAGGTCAAACAGCCTGGTCAACTGATAGCAAACATATTTATGTTTCAGCTAATCTTGATGAAAATTGGGAAGCTGAAGGTCCTTGGATGCAAAATGACATTTTCCAAGTCAATATAGACAATGCTAAAATGGAAAAACTTACGGATCGGGATGGTCCTGAAGACAATCCTGTACCGTCTCCGGATGGCAAGTTTCTAGCATACACCGGCTATGAAAGTAAGAGAATGGCAACGCAGATATCTAAGATTTATTTTATCGAACTAAAAAGTAATAAAATTAAAGAAGTAAAAACAAAGCTTGATAGGTCAGTTAACAATATTAAATGGTCTGGGGATAGCAAAAATATATTTTTCCTTTACGATGACAAAGGGAATACAAAAATTGGAAAAACCAACCTTAAAGGGGAAAATAGTGTTTTAGTCAATAATGTAGGTCGCGGTTACTCAATGGCAAAAGATGGAAGGTTTGTATTTATTACAACAAGACCTGACTTACCTTCTGATTTAGCAGTAAGTCGTAGTAGTGGTAAAAATGTTAAAATTATAACTTCTGTAAATAAAGACATTTTATCCCATAAGGAGCTTGCTACAGTAGAAGAAATTTGGTACAAATCTTCTCATGATAACTTGGATATTCAAGGGTGGATAATGAAGCCACCTGGTTTTGATCCCTCGAAAAAGTACCCACTAATAATAAAAATTCATGGTGGTCCTTTTGCAAATTATGGAGACCGATTTTATTTGGAAAAGCAGCTGATGGCAGCTGAAGGTTACGTTGTGTTATATACTAATCCAAGAGGTAGCACCAGTTATGGTGAGAAGTTTGCTCAATTGATTCATCATGATTATCCTGGTGATGACTTTTATGATCTTAATTCTGGTGTAGATGCGGCAATAAAAAAAGGATATATAGATGAAGACAGACTTTATGTAACTGGTGGAAGTGGTGGCGGTGTCCTCACCTGTTGGATGATAGGTCGTACAACTCGCTTCAGAGCTGCAGTAACAGTCTATCCCGTAATTAATTGGTACAGTTTTGTCCTTTACTCTGACATACCATGGACTGCGAATTACTGGTTTCCTGGTATGCCATGGGATAATGTTGAACTTTACGAAAGCAAGTCTCTGCTTTCA
>CAJXHA010000330.1 GCA_913053615.1 uncultured Bacteriovoracaceae bacterium
AATCTGTAACTATGTCATATTAGGTGTAGTGAGAAAGGAATCTCAAATGAATGACAAAGATTTATTAATCGCACTAGACGTTGGTACTACCAAAGTATGCACTATTATTGGTGCTCCAAATCCCGAAAATGATTCACTTGAAATTATTGGTGTTGGCTCTCATCCCTCTTACGGTTTGAAGAAGGGTTCTGTAGTTAATATTGATAAAACAATTCGCTCTATTAGGTGTTCACTTGAAGAGGCCAAAATGATGGCTGGAATTAGTGATGTTAATAGTGCAACAATCGGAATCGCAGGTAATCATATTTATTGCTTTAATAGCTCAGGAGTTGTTGCTGTTAAGGGCAAAGAAATAACTGCTGAGGATGTTGATCGTGTTGTTGAGGCTGCAAAAGCAGTACTTATTCCTTCTGATAGAGAAGTTCTTCATGTTATTCCTCAAGAGTTTAGAGTTGATAGTACTAAAGGTGTAAAAAACCCAATTGGAATGTGTGGTTCAAGATTAGAAGCGCATGTACATATTGTTACTGGTAAAACTCCACTTATACAAAACCTTATTAAATGTGTTGAAGCTACAGGCATCCAAGCAAAAGATGTAATTTTACAACCAATTGCAAGCTCGAGATCAGTTCTTACTCAAGAAGAAAAAGAACTTGGTGTTGTGTTGATTGATGTTGGTGGTGGAACTACTGATCTCGCTGTTTGGAAAGATGGAAGCTTAATTCACTCACAAATTATACCGGTTGGTGGAAATCACTTCACAAATGATTTGGCCGTTGCTTTAAAAATTCCTCATAATGAAGCAGAGAGAATTAAAGTAAATCACGGTTGTGTATTAGCTGAAAAAGTAAATCAAACGGCTCATATAACAGTAAATGGTCTTAGTAATACTAAGGCTCGTGAAGTAACTATCGGTCAAATCGCAGAGGTACTTGGTGCTAGAGCTGAAGAGTTATTTAATATTATTTTAAAAACTCTTGAAGAAAAAAATCTGTTAGAACTTGTTAATGGAGGATTTGTTGTCACTGGTGGCGGTTCTTTAATTAAAGGAATTGCTGAACTTGGGGAGTATATAGTAGAGCGTCCAGTTAAAGTTGGATACCCTAACCCATTTGGTGGAATGACAAATGTTATGCAAAATCCTAAGTTCTCTACAGTATTAGGATTATTATTAGAGTCGTATAAAGTGGCTCCAAATAATAAAGAAAGAGTAAATAGAAAATACAATAACGAACAAGATCTATTTGGACGTTTTGGTGAATCAATTAAAAACGTTTTTAAAGAGATCTTTTAATTCGGAGGATTATTATGTTTGAAATAGCTGAGAATGAAAACCAAGATTCAGGAGCTAAAATTAAAGTTGTTGGAGTTGGTGGTGGTGGATGTAACGCCGTTAACACAATGATTAAATCAGGCTTACAAGGAGTTGAGTTTATCGTGGCAAACACTGACTCACAAGCTCTTGCAGCAAACCTTGCACCAACTAAGATTCAATTAGGAAGTGACTTAACAAAAGGTCTTGGTGCTGGTGCAAATCCAGAAGTTGGAAGAAAAGCAGCTCTTGATGACTATGAAAGAATAAGTGAAATTTTAGAAGGTGCCGATATGGTATTTATCACTGCCGGAATGGGTGGTGGTACAGGTACAGGTGCAGCCCCAGTGATTGCAAAACTTTCAAAAGAATTAGGTGCATTAACTGTAGGTGTTGTGACTAAGCCTTTTATCTTCGAGGGAAGAAAGAGAATGAAACAGGCTAATCTAGGGATTAAAGCTCTAGAGGAAAGTGTTGATTCATTAATTACTATTCCAAATCAAAGATTACTACAAATTGCAGGTGAGAGTTTATCTTTAGTAGAAACTTTTAAGAAAGCTGATGATGTTTTATTACATGCAGTTCAAGGTATCTCAGACTTAATTAACAATACTGGTTTTATTAATGCTGACTTTGCAGATGTTTCTACAGTTATGCATAATAAGGGACTAGCCTTAATGGGAACTGGTATTGCTGATGGACCAGATAGAGCGGTAAAAGCAGCTAATGAAGCAATTAGTTCACCACTACTTGAAGACATTACTATTGATGGAGCAACAGGTATTATTGTTAATATTACTGGTAATGAATCTTTATCAATGCATGAAGCTAATGAAGCGATGACGTTAATAATGGAAGCAGCTGATGAGGATGCTGAAATTATTTTTGGAACAGTTATTGATGAAGATATGGGGGAAGATGTTAAAATTACAGTTATTGCAACTGGACTTGGTGGACATGAAAAGTATACAACAGAAGTTCATCAATCAAGAGAAATTACTCAAGGTGCAATGGCACAAGCTCAACTTCCAACTCAACCATCTATGCCTGAAGCTAATTTTGAAGCTAGAAATGTAGCTCCAGAAACTAATACTGAAAGTAATGTTTCAGAGTCGGTTGTAAATGATACTTCAGCTTTAAATAAATTCTTAGAGAATAATCAAAGAAATGAAGTAAATGCTTCTGAGTTCGAAAGAGTAGAAGAAGAAAATGAAGCTCATGAAGAACAAAGACCAAGAACTTCTAATCTTGCAGAGTCTATTAGACAAGCTTCAAAGAACTATGAAGAGAATAATGAATCAAACTGGCAAGAAAAGCCAGCAAGATCTCAAAGTAATGAGTCTAATGGTGAATATGTGCAAAATTCTAAGGCCAAATCAATTGCTGAAAAACTAGGCTTTATGAACTTTGATGATGATGAGTTTGATACTCCAAGTTATCTAAGAAAAGATAATAATCAAAATCCTAATGAATTAAATAACTAATTAAAAGCCACCTTAGGGTGGCTTTTTTTTTACTCCAATACAATGGGCTCACAATATAATGTCTGAATTGTAATTATTTGATCACCTTCTAATTCATAACTTGAAATTATATGGTTGTATAGATTTGATTTTTTCAAGTTCTGACTGACATTATAAAGGAATATTCCATTCTCATCGTTTTCACTATCACATCTAACACTTAAAAAAGGTGCTATCACTGTACTTTTATAAAGAGTGTAATGCTCTTCGCATAATGATACTTGGTCATGAATTTGGGTGGTGTTATGGAAAGTCTTTAGGCAATATGTACATAAGTCCTTAGGCTTTTTTGAAACGTAAATACCAATAATTATAATGAGTAAAAGTGTTATGAGAGCGAAAGTTATGTAAGTCATTTTAATACTTGCACAACACAAATTGGTTTATAACCTAAGAAATTATTAATAAGATTTCTGACAAACACTCTAATTTCTTCAGCGATATCTTCA
>CAJXHA010000331.1 GCA_913053615.1 uncultured Bacteriovoracaceae bacterium
GCTTATCTATTTTAAAATTTATGTCTTGCTGCTTAGACTCCATTACTAGATTCATTTGTTTGATGATATTTTCACAAAACTTCTGTAAACACTTTGTATCAAGTTTAGTTAGAAATCGTTTTTCTATATATTCGCCAGCATTATTACCTAAGAGTAAATTAACAAGCTTATTTGCTGATTGATTAGGAATACTTATATAGAGCGGGCAATTTTTTTCATGACACCAAATAAGTTGATTAAAGTCCTCACCAAGTTCAAAATCAGCACTATTATAGGATATCAATTGAGAGTTAATGAGTTCTACTTGAACTGACTTTCTAAAAACCGCATGCATTTCTTTTCTTAATTGAATGACTAATTCATGAAGATAAAATTTCCAAAAAGGAGATATCTTAATCGCCTTTTTATCAATGTTAAATAAAGGGTTTTTATTTAAAGCTCCCATAGAACCAGTATAGGCCATAATATAAGAATTTTTTCAGCTTATGTTATTTTCGATACTTAGCAATGATTTCCTTAAGCTTTATTGAGGCATCCACTAGTTTGGCCTCATGTTTTTGCTCAAACTGTTGGCGCTTAAGGTCTTGGGACCATTGTTCTTGTTTTGATAGATTCTTGTAATCATCGAGATAAGCAAACTCAGAAAAATCCATATAGGCCTTGTGAAAGTCAGCAAGATCTGCGTGAAATCTTAAGTCATTATCCAGATCAATAAGTTTCTTAATTCTGATACAACCTTCTGCAACCCCTACTTGTCCCTGCTCCATAACAAGGGCCAAGGTATGTAAGCTCTCATAGTATTTCTCAGTTTGTTCTGCTAGCTGCTTCTCCATTGCTTCACTTTGAGACTTAATGACTTTTTTCTGGTTTAAAATACGACTTACTAAAACCCCAAGATAAACTGAAAGTGCCAGAACAATGAGTGCGAGAATAATAAAAATAATTTGCATACTTAAAACCTAATAAAGAAGATACTTTTCTCTTCTAGCAATATATTTATTTAGTTTATCTGTCCACTGTGCTTTTATTTGTCTATAATTTGCCTTGTTTTGAATAAGCTCTACAACTTTTTCGCTACCCACTAATTGCTTGAAAAAAGCTAAGTATTTTATCTCTAATTTTTCACGATAAAAAATACTTAAAAAGAATTTAAAATCAAATTGTTCAAGGCTAACTTTTTCACCATAGCACTTTTTATTTAAAAACTTAGGCTTCTCTGCCATGCCCTTAATGGAAATAGGAGTAAAGAGTATTTCTTTTTTGGTGTACTCCGGAGCACCTACTAAGGTAAATGGAATATACGTTCCCCGCCCAATACTTAAATTAATAGGTTCAAAAAGTGCTAGTGTAGGATAATTTTTAATGGCCAATAAGCTTCTTAAATTAGGAGAAGGCATTTTAGCAAATTGAAACTCATCAGATCTTTTATAATTGTGCATCTTTATAATTCTAAGATTAAGCTTACTCACCTCTCTCCATTCTTCTCCTTGAATCATTAAGGCCAACTCACCAATTGTTAACCCGTAGACAATTGGAATTGGATAAGGTGCTAGAAATGTATTAAATTCATTCACAGGACCCATGACATAATTATGTGGATTGGGACGATCTAAGATAATTAATTCAATTTGAGTATTATCTAATGCCTGCATTATATTCCCTAATGAAGCAATATAAGTGTAAAAGCGGACTCCTACATCTTGGATATCATAAATAATAACATCAATATCTTTTAAATCTTTTTTTGAAGGTGCTTTTTTCTTTCCATACAAAGATATAATCGGAAGTCCTGTAACTTGATCAATTGTTTCATCCACTTGATCTCCAGCACTAAATGTTCCCCTTACACCATGTTCAAGAGCAAATAGTTTTTTTATTTTTAAACCCTTTGTAATCAGAGCATCAATTAAATGGATAGAGCCTAAGAGTGAGTTTTGATTTACAACAAGTGCAATGTTTTTATTTTGGTAATTTTTAATTTCATTTGAATCTTTAATAAAGACTTGGTTTCCATAAGTAAAAGCGTAAAGATTTAATGAGGTACAAAGAAAGATGAATATTATGTTTTTAATCATAAACCTATATCAAATTTTAAGGTTTGAAAGTCAATTGGTTTATGGATGATGCCTTTAATTTGAATCGTGTCTGCAATTTTGTCTTGAATATGGTCTTTTTGATATGCAGTTATTAAATAAACTTCAACATTTGGATAATCTTTATTAATCATCTTAGTTAATTCTATACCATTTATGTCTGGCATGTTTATATCTGAGAGTACTATTATGCGATTACTTGTATTGATCTCTGTCAATAACTTCATGCATTGTTCAGCATCATGAGCAAAGGAAAGATCTAATAGGTCTTGTTTGATCTCATTACGAAAGAAGTGCTGGAAAAGGATATTAAGGTCTTTTTCGTCATCAACCGCAATTAAATTTATTTTTGAGCTTTGCATCCTTTTAAAATAGACCATTTCATTAGCAATGAGCAAGGGAGTTAATTTAAATTTTTGCTAAATTTTTCTAACTTTTCTGTTTAGAAAAATATTGCCTTTAATTATTATAAATTGCGTATCCCTTCATAAAATCTTATAATTTGAATGATTTAGCTCAATTATTTTATAAATAAAGGTTATGCAATGACACCTCGAAACGACTACTCCCATTTAACAAGTTCAGACTCACAATTTATCGATTCAATGTATGAAACTTATAAATCGAATCCAGACCAATTAGATGAATCATGGCAAATGTTCTTCAAAGGTTTTGAATATAAGTTTGACGATATTGGAGGAGAGCAAGTTTCTAGCGATGAACTTATTAAAGAATTTAATGTTTATCGAATAATTCAATCTTATCGTGCTCGTGGGCATCTACTTTCAGATACAAATCCAATTAGACCAAGAATTGACCGTGCAGCTATGCTAGATTTAAATCACTATGATCTAACGGATGCTGATCTTGATAAAACTTTTCAAGCAGGTAACTTTATTGGTCTTGGAAATGCTAAATTAAAAGACATCATTGAACACCTTAAAAGAATTTACTGTTATAAAATTGGTATTGAATATTATCATTCAAATAATACTGAAATCAGACGTTGGGTTAGAGAGAAGTTTGAAAAAGAAGCCCACACTATAGATCTTGAACAAGAAAAGAAAAAAAGAATTTTAAAAAAGCTAAATGAGGCCACTGTATTTGAGCAATTTTTACAAACAAAGTTCATTGGTCAAAAAAGATTTTCACTTGAAGGTGG
>CAJXHA010000332.1 GCA_913053615.1 uncultured Bacteriovoracaceae bacterium
GTAATGCCACCAATAATTTTACCATCTTCTAATAAAGCTAAATTGATTTCATTTTGAGAAAACTCTAACTTTAACTTTGGAAAAGCAAATCTAAGTGTATTTTGATATAGCTCTAAAGTATCAGAGTTCTGGTCAATTTTAAGTGAAATCATCTTATCCCCTTTTTATCAAAGGTCATAAAAACTTGATCAATAAAAGGAAAAACCACTGCAAAGTTATATTGATTCATTGTTTCTTTAATATGATGTTTACGATGATGTTCTTTAATACCATTTAGAAAAGTATTCTTCCCACGGTAATAATGAGTAAGTGCATGTAGACATTCATATAAGAACAAATAAATTATTCCCCCCAAATAAATATAAGCTGCACCTTTTACCCCCAAGACTCCACTTAAGAGCATTGAAAGACAAAAGTTCAATGCAAGTACAGAAAAGATATCAATAGGTCGAAGCAGAGTTCTATTTAAGTCATGAGCACTTTGCATATTCATATTCTTTTCATCAAAAAAAGTATGATGATAAATAGTATGCTCTTTTTTAAAATGTAAAAAACTAAAAACATTTCCATGTAAAATAAAACGGTGAATAGCGTACTCAATAAGTCCCCAAATAAAGATCGCCGCCAAAAGATAAAGTGGAGTAAGGATTGAATACCAGTCGATTTTCTTCACACCAATAGCAAAGAAAAAAAGAAAGAGAACTAGGTTCATTAAAAAGTGCAACTCCCACTTATACCATTTTGGGAGAAGAGAATTATTATGTTCTCTAAATTTTTGAACCTGCTTATCCATGCTAATATATATACATCAAAAACAGGCTGCGCAGCAGCATTTATGTACAAATTATAGAGTTTTTACTTCTTTTAAACGAGCTAAGGTATTAGAATTACAAACGATATCTGAGTAATTTCCCATATGCTTTCCATGTTTTGCCCTAATAAAGCTATTCACTTCCATAAGGGAGTCATTATCAGCAGCAAGTGAGAACTGCTTAAATAAAGCAAGGAGTTCATTTTGTGGGTTTTTTACTAGCTTCTCAAAAGTTGTCTCATAGAGATTTTCCTTTGGAATAAGCTCTCTCTGTTGAAAATAATCATCTGTCATTTTAAGATAGAGATCAATAATTAATTCATCCCTTTCATCACTTGAAGTTTTCTCAAACTGAGCACCGTCAACAACATCGAGTAAGTATCTATTTGAAGCTAAAGTTTCTAATGGGTCTCTTTGGATGTAAACAAACTTAGCATTAGGAAATAATTCTAGAAGAGTTTCAACTCTTGCCGTATTTGGAGGACTCTTTAAAACCATATACCTTTTCTTAGAAAGAAATGTAATTCTTTTAAAATAGGATAAGTAATAATCCTTAAACTCTTCTCGGTCACTTTTAATTGCTCTTTCATATACTTCTTTGGCCTTTGATGGAAAGGCATGTGACCAATTAAGTGAAAAGCGACTAGGATGAAAGGCAAAAGCGATGTCTTCCTCTCCAGGAAGGTCCCAATTGAAAGGGACACGATGAATTGGGTTTTTAATTTTAAATATAGTTAATATCATTTGTGTTAAGGGCTTAAACCAAAACTCCATTGATAAAAAAGAATCGGGGAAATATGTTTTAAAAATATTGAGATAACTAACACTAGGATGCAAGGAGATTAACTTTTGTAAGTGAGTCGTTCCACTACGATAATAACCTAATACAAATATTGGCTCGACATCACTTTGAGACCCTAATTTAATCAAAATTAAATCAATAAGGGAGAACGGAAGTCTTATAAGCATTAGTAGAAAGTTGAGAAAAATAATATGTGTATTTCTTCCCTCATTAGGCCAATAAGTCCTTAGAATTTTGATATATCTAAAAATAGTCATATTGATGTCAAAGTACCCTTATATTCAATAATTTAAAATAGAGTTACAATAAATATGAGTTAAATAAAAGGTACTATGAAAAGAAGAGATATCCTTAAGTTTCTTGGTTTTATCGGTGTGACTGGTTTTGGAACTGGTCTCTATCATTTATTAACTTTTAAAAAGACTAAAAAAGGAAAAACGATGACAAAGAAAAATATCTATACAATTGTTCGTCCAGCAGAAAAACACTGGGTTGGTGATGGTTTTTATGTCAGTACTTTATTTTCACCACATCAAGTAGATTATCAATACACAACACCTTTTATTCTAATGGACCACGCAGCTCCAAGAGAGTTTGCTCCAACACAAAGCAAACTTGGAGTAGGTACTCACCCCCACCGTGGTTTTGAAACTGTAACCTTTGCTATCAATGGTGAAATTGATCACCGAGACTCTGGCGGTGGTGGTGGAACGATTACCACAGGAGGAGTGCAATGGATGACTGCAGCCAAGGGTGTCGTACACGAAGAATTTCATTCACGTAATTTTGCTAAAACTGGCGGAGTTTTTGAAATGGTACAATTGTGGGTTAACCTACCGGCCAAAGATAAAATGAATTCTCCTCGCTATCAATCTATGAATAAAGAAGACTTTGCAGACATTGAGCTCACCACAGGTGTGAATGCGAAAGTTATTGCAGGAAAGTTACAAGAGAAAGAAGGCCCAGCATTGACTCATACTCCAATTAATATTTATGAAATCGATGCAGAAAAGCCTGAAAAAATTAATTTAAATTTTGAAAATGGTTCAAACCTATTAATACTACAATTAAGAGGAAGCTCCCTTATGAATGAAAAGGCCGTCAATGAAGGTGAAATGGCAATTTTTAATCGAGATGGAGATGAACTTGAAATTGAATTTACAAGTAATGCCAAACTACTAGTTTTAAATGGTGAACCAATTGATGAACCAATCGTTCCCTATGGTCCCTTTGTTATGAATACAAAACAAGAAATCATGCAGGCCATCGATGATTTTAATGCCGGTAAAATGGGACAATTAGTAGAAGAAGCAAAATCTTAAATCGAAGCCAAAAAAAAAGCCCTCATAAAGAGGGCTTATATTAGCAATAAGTTCTAGCTAATTTATTAGAACATATTGATATTAGCACTTAGTCCAATATTCGTATTGCTTGCTTGCGCATTTTCAACTACGAACTGTAGGTTTGGATAAAGAAAGATATCTCTATTAACTGAAATCCCTAACCCAACTGATTGAGTAATTGGTCTCTGAGAGAACTCTTGATCAGCTTTAGAGTTTTGGTACCAGTTAGATCTTACGATTGTACGTAAGTTAAATGTATCATTAATTACATACTCAGCTTGTGGTAAGAATCC
>CAJXHA010000333.1 GCA_913053615.1 uncultured Bacteriovoracaceae bacterium
GGTACACTTAAGAAAATTAAGTTTATATTAGACTTACATCGAGCTTCATACCTTATTCGTTTTTTTAATATTCTAGGAGAAGTTGAAATCTTTACTCAAAAAGAACTTACATCTAAGCTTTCTCAAACATATATAAATCACTTTAATTGGCGTCTTCTTTGGGGGAAAGATTTCTCCTTGAATAAAGAAGCTCTCTCTCGAGTTGAAAATATATCTTTTGCACTTTTTTTATATAATAATCTTCCGCAATATACGAATACCTTAACAAGCGAATCTCTAGAGAGAAGATTTAATAATATAGCTCGGAAAACCAGCATTAACTATACTTTTGTAAAACAACTTTCTTATACCAAGAATAAGGAAAATCTATTAGAGGCAATAAGCTCGCAAATTGATAGTCGTAAAGAGAGTGTAGTCTTTCTTGATAAAGAGTTTATTCAAATTCCTTATCTTGCAAATTTAGGTAGCTATTTTCATATAAACTTTGATCTTTCAAAGCAAAGTAAAATTACTCAATTTCTTTTTCAACACTGGCATCGAGAAAGTGATTTTTTTATAAGTATGAAGCAATTATTTTTAAGCTTTCAATGGAGAGGTTACTTTCTCCTTTCACATGGCAATATTGGAAATACTAAACAAAAAGAGAGTGAACTCTATCAATTGTATACTGATATATGTGGTGTTTTTAAAGTAAACACTCATATTGATCAGAACAATATGGAAATTGAAGAATTGATGGAGGCAATTGAGAAAGTGGTATATGGAGAGAATTAAACAAGTAAAAGATCATTTGAATAAATTTGGATTTATAAAAATGCCTTTATATGGGAATTCCATGTCACCACTCATTAAGAATGGTGATACAATAATCGTTAAGAAAGTGAGTGTTGAAAGCTTAAAGAAATGGGATATTGTCCTATTTGTAATAGGAGATGAGCTAGTTACTCATTATATTAATAAGATTAATTTAAATGAAAGTACAGTAATAACGAAAGGGCTTGGTGTTGATCATCTAGATCCATGTATAAAAATTGATAATATACTTGGCTATGTTGATATAAAAATACCAATGTTACTTAAGGTGAAAGAGTATATATTAGGTAAACTAAGAAGGGATTAGTATGTTAGGCTTAAGTCAATCAAAGTATTCTCCTGTATTTTGTCGTTTCAAAAAAGCTTTACCAGTTATTCTTAATAAGAAATATATAAAAACACTTGAGTCATTGGGAAATAAATTAAGTGAACAATCAAATAAAAATGATTTTAGCTCTCCTCTTGATGCCCTATGCTTTGAATCGATACTTCCTTACCAGAGTAATATCGCTAGTGCCAAAGAATATGATCAACAATTAGAAAAATCAGATTTCCAACTTAAGACAGAAAGGTTTTATGGAAAGCATTTGATTAGTATTGGGTCTTCAAGGCATGCTTTATTTGATGGTTTTCAATTTAAGGGAGTTGGGCGTAATTTATTAGCAATCAGTGACGAGTATGAATACGGATGGGGAGGGTATCGATTAGACAATATAATCGATGCATTTATAAAGAATGAATTTCTAAAAAAGAACTCTCTTATAGAGCCTTTAAATTTACTGGGAGCATTCGTCTTTGATGATATGGATCGTAAAAATGGACTCGTTATCAGGGAGGCGAATACTTTTCGCTTAGCTCAAATTGCACAAGGGAGTTTGAATCGTAAAGATTTAAAATTTGTAAGAAATTGGTTTGATGAAAATGTGAAAAAAAATCCCGAGGAAAACTTAAGGTCGATTATTAAAAACTTTATTAACTTAAAAAAACTAGGGATTACTTGTATGACACCTAGTTATCATAATTTGACCTTATGCGGGCGCCCAATAGATTCTGAGTCGTATGATATTAAAATAAATGATACCTTCTGTGCTGAACTCCAGCTTTTAAAAATGGGGGAGCGTATTTTCTTCTTTGATTCTTGGGTCCATCAAGTATATTTACCATGTTTTTTAACTAATGAGGTCTACTCCGAAATATTTGAAATTAACTTTGATTTTAAGCAATACTTCGCACAAGAGCTTACTCTTGCTTTTGGAGATATTGCAAAGAGAGACTTAGAGTATTTAAACTATCCTTCTTTGAGACAGCTTAAGTTAATTGGAGAAGGAATTAATGAATTAAGTGAATATACTAATGAACTTGGAGAGTCTTATGAGGAGAGTTTTCATAGTGATATTAATGCAAGTTTATTAAAATTCTCAGCATCTACAGATGATTCTTATATCAACTTATGTCAAAAACTGAAGCTATTACTCTTTAATAAAAAAGACTTTGATTTTAATATGGCCATCGAAAGATTTACCCTCATTGAAATGGGGGTAAAGTGATTTTATACAGTGTCCTTGTGAATAGAGGTGGGCTTTTAAGAGTGTTTGAATCTCTAAAGTTGTTATTTAATTATTTAGACGAACAAACCCCATTAAGAGTCATTTACTTTTCAGAATCTCCTTTAGAAGAGCTGGATCCTAATCGATTTATTCATATAAATTGGAAAGAGGGAGACTTTGATGCTTTAAAGGATGAGGGAATAATCAAGTCAAAGCAAGAAATTGAGTCAAAATTAGATATTACAAAAGTTAAGCGAATTATTTGTGACTCAACAACTTATAAGTACTTCGAAGATATTCCTGCTGACTTTACATATGATATCCATATTTTAGAACGTACTTTATTTAAGAGCTTAAAAGAGTGTCCTGCTTCTTACCAAAAACTTGATGAGTTTATTAATGACAAGTCATTTACATTAATGATGCAAATTGGTTTAGTGGGAATCAATATTGAAAATCAAATTCTAAATCGTGCAGATCATTTATTGGTGAACTCAAAAACATCTATAAAAGATTTACATAAAGACTACTCTGATATTATTGATAAAAAAACAGTCTATCAAATTCCGGTATCATCTAAGTTGAACTTTAAGGCCAAGGATAGACATAATATAAAGAGAAAACAAATTCTCTATCAGGGACGTTTACATCCTCAAAAAGGGCTACACTTCTTATTAGATAAAGACTGGGGCTTTTGTCCATTAACGATTAAGGGCTTAGATCAAAAGCTAATTAATAGCTTAGATATAGAAAAGTATAAGAATAAGGGGATTACTTTTGAGCCGTGGAGTTCAGATTCAAAAAATTTTCAAGATACTTTAGAGAATATTAGCTTTATGATTTTTCCCTCTATCTATGAACCTTATG
>CAJXHA010000334.1 GCA_913053615.1 uncultured Bacteriovoracaceae bacterium
TTTGAATCGAGTGAACCTTTTATGATTATCTATGAACCATTTGATGATAATGTTGATTCAGGCAAACCATTTTCTTCTGCCAAAGATGAAACAGTTCTATATGGTTGGGACCCAGAGGTATAAATTCGCCCAAAATAAGCCTCAATTGCATAAAATTAAGATGATCTCCCTCGCTTAAGTATAGGAAATCACATAAGCCTTCGGACAATAAATTATAATATTAGTTAATCGATCAACTAACTTAATCCGATAAGGTAAGTGATGAGAATTTTTGGACTTTTACTAATATTGCTAGTTTCATTAGGCTGTGAGGACAGACTTGGGGAAACAAGTGTAAAGTCTCTCTCTGGAAAAAGTTATTCAAAAAATAATGGCCTACTTTTCACTACAAATTTAATTAAAGACTTTAATACTAACGGTTCGACTGCTCCTGTTGATTTGGGAAATCATATTGTTGTAAATGAAGGAATTTTCTATACATCAAATCATCCACTTTTTGGTGATGAGCTCTTTTTTTGGGATCGCTTCACAAGAGAGTCTCATATGGTTGAGGATTTAAATTTTGGTGGTGCTGGTTCTAATATTAGAAAGTTAAAACACTTCGGAAATTATATTTATTTTTTTGCAACAACAGCAACAGAAGGGACTGAATTAAGAAGAGTAAATATAAAAAACCCATATGAAATTGAAACTTTTGATGTTGTGTCTGGACTTGGAATGATACCTACTATTTCTGCAGATGATTCAGCTCTAAGTGCAACTAACTACCATGTCATAAATCATAGAGTTGTCATTTACAATCACTTTACAGGAATTGAAGTTATTAACCTTGATACATTGGAGCTTACGACTTTATCTGAAGATCAAGGGCTTCCTGCTGTAAATATCACTGGCTTTTGGGGAGAGATGATAAGGCTCAACAATAATCTATATTTTGTTATGACTTACTCTGGAGTTATAAAACTTTTCATGATTGAGGATAATTTAAGCACTCTTGTAGCGTTAAGTGGTGGAGTGTATGATCGCATCGGAACTTCAAGTCCTCACATTGTAAAATATAAAGATTCAATATTTTTTAGTGCAAGAGCTGATAATAATGAAACTCATTTATTTTCCCATAAGGGGACGGCATCAAACCCAATTAGATTGTTTGACCCTGCTAATCTTTATGGAGTTATCTCTTCAATTGGTGGTGGTGTTAAGTTTGTCTCAACTAATCAATACATATATGCTTATGCGAGAAAAGATGCTGGAACTTTTGCCTATCTACAATACAGTATTGATACTGACGATTTAAGTTTTTCACAAGATGAAATTACTGATTTAGGAGATGATTCTCCAAGTAATATGTTTAGTGTGGGCGAGAATTATTGCGTTATCTCTTTGCATGAAACTGCGAGTGAAGATTTAATTTGCTATCGAGCTGCACAAACTGACACGTATCTAGTAAAAACTAACTTTATTGATGATGTGGTAGGAATAGCAGATAACCCTGCCTTTAATAAAGACTGGTCAAATCACATTACTTCAAATCTTTTAGAAATAAATAATAATACAATGAGTTTTAGAGATTATACCGTTAACAAAAACAAACTTTATTTTACTGCTCGTGTTGATTTTGATGTAGATACTAATGGTGGAGACTTCTATGGTTTTGAATTAGATTTAAATATTCTCAATCTTCGAGTACTAGGGAGTGCAACCGATACAGCTTTTATACAGTATGATGCAGTTGATACACTTGTTGTTGCAGACCTCTCTGGTCAAGCTGGTGTAGTCGACTTATCAGATAATGAACTTTTAGGATATCCATTATCATCACAAACAAGTATTGGTAATGGAATTTCAAGTGACTCTTCAAATCCAAAAATCATTTATGATAGCGAAAATTTTATTTTATACACAAGAGATGATCAGTCTTTGGCCTCAACTCCTTATACAAATAATTTTGCTGGTGCAATTTATGTCTATGACCGAATAAATGATACGACTTATACTTTAACTCATCCAGATGGTGGAAGTATTTATTTTGAAAGTATTAATCCGGGCAATGGGCGCAAGGCCATGATTAAAGCGTTTGGGAATAAAGTGATTATTGAAGCTTCACTTAATAACTCTACTGGTGATTATCGAAGAGCTCCATTGATTTTTAATACAACTAATGGAGCTTATGGCTTAGTTCATAAATTCTTTGGTACTTCTGATTATGTTGATATTGGATATTTTTATGACATTTTTAGAGTAGGGAGTAAGTTTCTTATTTACTGCCAAGATGAAGATATGGGCTCACCTGCGTTCTTTGAAATTACAACTATCACTGAGATAACAAGTGTTGCAAGAGACTCTAGCAATATAAGAACTTTTCCTATTCTAAGTGGTGATAAACTTTATTTTCCATATGGTGTCGGTAACGAAACAGTACATGCAATAAAAATGAATGCACTTGGTACTGGCCTTGAAGTGGTTCAAGTTGGTCCAAGTGGCCAAGTATTGCCAACAGGTGTGGTAGCGAGAGCTTTTGCTACAGATGATAAATTTCTCTATTATAATATTGAACAAAGTGGAGATAAATTATACTTTCTAGAAATTGAGAACCCACTAAATCATGGATTTGTGCTCGATTCGGGTAATGCACAATTAATAGGACAATCATTTCTTAAAAGAGAAGGTAAGTTATTATCTACAGATATATCTCTTATATCTAAGCCATTATATCAAATTGATACTAGTAGTGGAGTACCAAGAGCAAACTTTATTGAAACGATAGAAAATGAAATGTTTTATAATAAAGGTAATGACTCTGTTTATAAAATTGGCAGTGAAATTAAAAGGATCACTCCTCAAGGGGAGATTGTTAGTTTAATAAATGAATTTAGTAATTATTCTGATCCAACTTGTTCAACCCTTGCTTTAACAAATGGAGTAGATGACGACAACTTTATTTATGAGTTTGGTGTGCTGGCACTAAGAGGAAATGGAGCAGCAGTAGATGAACTCTGCTTTTTTGGTACAAATGGAGGTGCCATTAACTTTGCGACATTTGGATATAACTTAAATGGTTTAAAGGTAAACACTATCGTGGATAGAGGTGAGAAAATTTTTATAACGATTACCAAACCAAGTTATCAAACTGATCTTATTGTCATTGATGCACTTGATAGTAGCTTTGAAGTTATAAAGACTAAGAGTTTAAACTATGGAATACAGCCTTTTGGCTT
>CAJXHA010000335.1 GCA_913053615.1 uncultured Bacteriovoracaceae bacterium
ACTCGTCATGAAGTTAGTCGTGAAGAAGCGATTCAAACTTTCGTTGAAAGAGGACAGGAATATAAAGTTGAATTAATCAAAGATCTTCCTGATGGCGAAGTTATTTCTTATTACACTCAAGGTGATAAGTTTATCGATCTTTGTCGTGGTCCACACGTAGAGACAACAAGACATATTAAACCATACTTTAAATTACTTCATTCTGCAGGAGCTTATTGGCGTGGTGATGAAAAACGCCCAATGCTTCAAAGAATTTATGCTGCATGTTTTGATGATAAGAAACAATTAAAAGATCATTTAAACTTTTTAGAAGAAGCAAAGAAAAGAGACCATAGAAAACTAGGAAAAGAACTAGAGCTTTTTCACTTTAACCCAGTTGCTCCTGGTTCACCATTTTTTGAACCAAAAGGTGCCATTGTTTATAATGAACTTATAAACTTTGTGAGAAAGATTTATTCTCTCTTTGATTATAAAGAAGTCGTTACTCCACAAATTCTAGATGTTGAACTATGGAAGACTTCAGGTCACTACGATAATTATAAAGACGATATGTTCTTTTCAAAAGACGATCATAGAGAGATGGCAGTTAAGCCAATGAACTGTCCATGCCACATGCTTATGTTCAAAGCGAAGAAGTACTCTTATCGTGAACTACCACTGCGCTTTGCTGACTTTGGTAGACTGCATAGAAATGAAAGAAGTGGTACTTTAGCGGGACTAACTCGTGTGCGTACTTTTTGCCAAGATGATGCCCACGTTTTCTTGGCCAAAGAAGACATCCAAGCTGAAGTGTTAAAACTCTTAGAGATGTTTCAAATTTGTTATGATCACTTTGGTTTTCAAAATATTAAAATTGGTCTTTCGACTCGCCCAGAGAAAAAAGTTGGAGATGATGCAACTTGGGATCTCGCGGAAGAAGCTCTCAAGGCAGCTCTTGATCAAAGCGGTAAAGAGTATCATGTTAACGAAGGTGATGGTGCTTTTTATGGTCCAAAGATTGATATTCAAATCAGTGATGCTCTTGGAAGATACTTCCAATTAGGTACTGTTCAACTAGACTTTCAATTACCTGAAAGATTTGATCTTAAATATACGAGTAAAGAAGGTACTGATGAAAGACCAGTGGTTATCCACCGTGCTCTCCTTGGTTCTCTAGAAAGGTTTTTTGGGGTTTACCTAGAACACGTTGCAGGAGCATTTCCATTTTGGTTAGCTCCAGAGCAAATTGTTTTTGTTCCCGTTAATAATGATATTCATGGTGAGTACTGTACTAATCTTGCAAGTAAATTAAGAGAAGCTGGTTATAGAGTACGTGTTGATTTAAGTAATGAAACGATGGGGAAAAAGACGAGAACACTTCAAAAAGCCAAAGTTCCTTTTATGGCGGTTATTGGTGATAAAGAAGTTGAAGCCAACTCTCTCGCTCTTAGAAAGTACGGTTCAAAAGAAACTAATGTACATTCTTTAGAAGAAGCCCTTACAATGTTTAAAGAGCTTAATGATGAGCGTTTTCCTAAAAAGTTAGAAGTTTAATGGCAAAGAATATTTTATTTCTTAAAGGCGGTGGAAAAGATGAGCATGATGTCTCACTTGTCACCGCTGAATACCTAAAGCAACAAATTCCCTCACAGTATAATATTTTAGAAGTGATCTTAAATAAGGATCAAGAGTGGGAGTTCATTGCGGATGGAAAAACTGAAAAATGTGAAATTAGTTTTAATGGTGAATTAGTGCTTAAGGACTCAAAACACCAAATTGATCTCGTTATTCCTTGCTTTCATGGTTATCCAGGAGAAACAGGACATATTCAATCTTACCTTGAGATGATTAATATTCCTTTTATTGGCTGTGGAGCCGAGGCAAGTCTGATTTGCTTTAATAAGGTTCTTACTAAACTATGGTTAGAGAAAGTAGATATCCCCATTACACCTTTTTTAATTTTAAATAATAGTGAAGATAAAAAAGAAGCTCGTAACAATTTCTTTGAAGAACATAAGAATGTTTTTGTAAAAGCAAGTAATCAAGGATCTTCAGTTGGTTGTTATCCTGTCAAAACAAAGAGCGACCTTGATCAAGCGATTAAGAATGCTTTTCAATTTAGTAAATTTGTTATCCTTGAAAAATTAGTTACTCCTAGAGAGCTTGAGATATCAGTTTATAATTATCAGGGAAAAGTTCATGCCAGCTGGCCATGTGAAATTAATTGTCCTGATAAGTTTTATAGTTATGATGAAAAATACTCTCAAGCATCTAAAACTTCCACAGTACTAAAAGCAGATATTCCTGCACCTATCGTAGAGAAGATTCAAAAATATGCCATAGATGCTTTCAATGCTTTAAATCTTGAGCAATTTTGTCGCATGGATTTTTTCTTAGTCGATGAAACCATTTACTTAAATGAGATCAATACTTTCCCGGGAATGACCCCTATTTCTATGTTCCCTAAAATGATCATTGAAGATGGTATCGAGTTTAAAGACTTTATCACCTATCATATTGATAAATCATTACGATAATTTTTGATCATTTAACTCTATCTCCTTTTAGGTTATAATAGATATATGAGCTATGCGACTCTTCATTCACTACCATTAAAACTAAAACCACTTTTTGTAGGCCAGCTTTCTACTATAGATGCCTTAAGAGAAAGTGCCTATGCTTATATCAATGGCAAGTTTGAAGAAGTCATTCGCCCTAATGAAACGATCACCAATGAATTTATCCGCGAGTACGCTTCCAATACATCTAAAGAAATATTTGTAAGCTTAGAAGACTTTGATGAAATTAATAATTTTATAAATTCAGAACTCTTAAAAATTACTCGTTCACTCTCTATAGGTGATCCACTTAAAAATAGTACAAGACATGTAAACTTTCTAAGTCTACAGATGTCGAATCTCTATCAAGACCCGTTTAATGATGAACTTTTAAGTAATCAATTTCAATCCACTAAGAACCTATCTAGTCTCTTATTAAAAAATAAAGGCCTTACCAAAGATCTTTATAAAAATGTTCTTAAACAAGGCCATCACTATACAATTGCACAGCCCTTACTTTCTTCAATCATGCTCTTAGGTTTTTTACAAAGTATTGGCCTCTTCTCAGAAAAAGAAATTCAAACTCTCTTTTTAACATCTTATTTTAAAGATATTGGAATGAGTTTTATTCCTCGAGAAAAATTTGAACTCGCTCACCTAACAGAGTTTG
>CAJXHA010000336.1 GCA_913053615.1 uncultured Bacteriovoracaceae bacterium
CAATTTGATTAATTTTTTGAATTTCATTATTTAAAAACTCTGGTTCTTTTTTATTAGTAATGTCATAACGAAAAGAAACAAATTCTTGGATAACACCTGCTTCATCTCTAAAGGGAATTATAGTTGTGTCTACCCAATAGAAACTTCCGTCTTTTGCCTTATTGCGTATTTCACCTTTCCAAATCTTGCCAGCTTTAATGGTTTGCCAAAGATTTGTAATAAAGTCTTTTGAATGAAAACCAGAGTTTAATATACGATGATCTTTTCCAATTAATTCTTCTCTTGAATACTTGGAAATTTCACAAAACTTATCATTAACATAAGTTATTTTTCCTTGAGTATCAGTCTTGGCAACAATTGCAATATAATCTAAACCTTCGCGGTAAAACTTATTTTCATTTGAAGATTTATCCATAATTATTTTCCTTCCTACAGCATCTCATTTTAAACGATAGAGCTATTTTTTCAGAGGGAAAAAACAATTTTAAGTAGAATTTAGTTTTCTTAGTTGAGCAATTCGCTATCCAGAAAGAGGCTTGTAAGAAATTTTGAATAGTGGTTTAATAGAATCAACTTAAAATTATATAAGTATTGATAAGTACTATTAACCTATAAGAGCTTAAATGATAAAACTTATTCTTTGCGTTACTTTTTTTATAAATACTGCCTTTGCTAATAACTTCTTAGTGGGTTTTGTGTATGAGAAAAACTTACCCCTAGTAAAGCTAAGAACTACTCTTTTTATTTTTGAAGATGGTAGTTATGTTTATAATACATCATCGGGTTCCTTAGGCCTATGTCAAGACACTTCTGAGGTTGGAGAGTATACGGGGAAAATTTCTAAAAATGATTTAAATAAAACTCGTGAACTCTTAGATCTAGTCGAAAAAGAGTGCCAGTCCGCAAAAGCTTGCAAGAAAGGTTTTGATGATGATGACTATGAAAAGTTTGTCGTTTTAGACTATAGAAAAAAGGGACAGAATTTTACCTTTTCAAGTTCACAAGCAAAGCTGATTAAGTTTATAGATGCAAAAACCAAAGCATTAAAGCAATCTCCGAAAAAAGCAATTGCTTTAAAAGTAAAAAAAGGTGAAATATCTTTAAATTATGCAGGTAAAGAAAAGTATAAGACCTATATGGGAATTGATAACTTTATCGTTCAGAAAAAAAGTGGAGCTTTTGTTAAGTTAAAGAATTATAAAAAAGAAGACTCTAAGTCCGTTATTGCTAGTTTTGATAAGAGAAAAAGAACACATAGTATAAAGCCAAGACTCGATTGGAAGCGTTTATTAGAGGAAGGCAATTTTCTAATTTATACTAATAAAACAGAGGCCCATCACACGGATAAAGATATGAAAATCTTTACGCCATGTACTAAGCTTTAAGCTTTTTTAATTCTTCTTTTAGGTCTTCAACCTCTTCTTCTAAAGCTATGATTTTTACTTTTAGCTCATGAATTTTATCTTTGGTTGGAAGAATATGGGTTTTAAGTCCGTCAGCTAATTTATCTTCAAATTGCTTTAGGGTAAAAGGCTTTGTTAAATAATCACTTGAACCTAAGCGAGAAGAAAGCAGCATATTATCCACATCAGTGTGGGCAGTTACCATCAGAACCGGTATGTCACAAAACTTAGGAGATTTACGTATTGCTTTTAAAAGAGCATCACCATTACCATCCGGTAAGTTCTTATCACAGCATATATAATCAATTCTCTCGTGATTTAAATGCCGTTTAGCTTCTTGGATACTATCTGCTTGTAATACCTTGCCGGTAAAGCCAAGCTCTTCAAGATAGAAGGCTATAATTTCTCGAATATGATCTTCATCTTCTACAATTAGAAAATTTTGCTCCGAGTTAATAACCAGGTCTTTTAATTTCAAAAGTTTTTTATCTTCTTTATCATCCATCATAAGCTCTTAAGTTGTATTATCTTATACCATTATGCTACATATTAAATACAATGATGAAAACCATACTTTTTATTTTAACATGCATAATCTCATTTTCCAGTAACTTACTGGCAAAGACTAATAAGCAAAGTAAGCTTAAAATTATTGGTGTGAGCATTGAAAGTGTGTTTGGAGAAGATACAGGTCTTGAGGAGCGATTACTCAAAAGAGTCTTTAAGTGTATGGACCAACCTTATGAACTTGTCATTGTTCCCTTTGGAAGACACTTCAGTCTCTTTAATAATAATGATGATTTTGATGCGGTTGCAACTGTTCCAAGTAGTATGGAGTTAAAGGGCTTTCGTTCTCAATCCCATATTAATTATTATAATGGAATTACGACTTTAAAAGCTAAAAACCATAAGATTAAGAATTTTGAAGACCTGGCCGGACTTAAGCTAATTAGTTTTGTTGGGGCGAAAGAGATCTTTCCCAAACTAAAGGCCATCATTCCTAAACTTAAATCATACAAAGAGATGGCAAATCAAAGAAGTCATAGCCTCTCTTTATATAACGAGAGAGTTGATGCCATTTTCAGTGATGGTTATATCGTATCTCGCTATAATTCAATTATTAAAATTGAAAGCAAGGATGAAATTTATCGCAAGCCAGTGGTGTTTAATCTTATTTCTGAGCCCACTGCCTTTACTGTTTATTTTAGAGAGTCGAGCAAGAGAGACTTATTTAATAAATGTCTTAATAAGCCCTCGATGCAGAAAACTCTCGATTCTATTAGTAATGAATATCGTATCAATCAAATGATAAATAACTAGTTAACTAGTATAAATCACAGAACATTTTAAATTTGTACATTTCTACACAATTTCTAAACCAATCAGAGAAGTAGGTTAGCGCTCAATAGAATAAGCTATTTTCAGAGCACAAGGCAAAGCATTGCCTTAGCTGATTAAAGCTAATTAAAGGAGGTAATATGTTAACTTGGTCAGTAATCTTTTTTATCGTTGCTATTATGGCTGGTCTATTAGGCTTCGGTGGAATTGCAAGTACAAGTGCAAGTATAGCCCAAGTTTTCTTTTTTATTTTTCTTATTGGATTCATTATCTCAATGGTCCTTCACTTTACAAGAAGAATAGATAGTAAAACGAAGTTATAAATAGATAAGAATATAAGAACACTTTAACCAAACATAGGAAAAAAAACTAAGGAGTACACATGTTTAACAAAATTATTTTAAC
>CAJXHA010000337.1 GCA_913053615.1 uncultured Bacteriovoracaceae bacterium
AATATACTAGGCTTTTTGGTACTTTAAGACATGAAGTAACAAAAATTCAAAATGTTAGAAATCCAACCATTGATGAAGATATTGAAAATGGTGTAGCTGCAACATTAAGACTGACATTGAGAACTGATAAAAGAAACAATGTATTTGAGCCGACCGATGGTCACTTTGAATCTCTTTCTCTTGAATATGCAGGACTCTATGGTGATCAAGAATGGTTAAAAGCTTCTGCTGAGACTCGTTTGTATAAGCCTATTTACGGTGACTATATTTTTAGAACTCGTATGAAGTATGACCAATTAATGAAGACTACAGATAGGGCCTTACCTAGGACTGAAAAGTTTCAAATGGGTGGTTCAAGAAATATGCGTGGGTATAACTTTGAAGGGGTTGGTCCAAGAGAACTCTTAGTGGATCAGCAATCAGGCAATGAAAGATTATTCCATATCGGTGGTCAAGTATCATTACTAACGACATTTGAGATTGAGCATCCATTAATTAAAGATGCAGGTCTTAAGTGGGTACTCTTTTATGATGCTGGTAATGTTTGGGAAGAAGAAATCTTTGATGGTGAAGATGATATAGTTTTAAGACATAATTATGGTTTTGGTTTTAGGTGGTTTTCACCTATTGGTGTGTTAAGGTTTGAATTTGGTTACCCAATTGATCCTGAAGAAGATCAAGATGGACAACAATTTCACTTTGATATTGGCCAATTATTTTAAGGAGTTTATATGAAGGTTTTATTATCACTCTTATTACTTGTAAGTGTTTCTTATGGGGCAGAGTTTAAAGTTGGTGTCGTAAACATCCAAAAAGTTATTACTTCTATTAAAGAAGGTAAGGATGTTATGGAGACTTTAAAGAAGTCTTTTAAAACAAAAGAAAAAGAAGTGAAGGCTGAAGAAGCTAAGATTAAAGAATTACAAACTAAGTATCAAAAACAAAGTTCACTTTTAAGTGATGATGCCAAGAGAAAGAAAGAATCAGAGATTCGTGCTAAGATCGCTGATTTACAAAAGAAAACGATGGGTTTTCAAAAAGATATTCAAAAGCAAGAAGCTGAGCTTAAAAAGCCAATTCTTGAAAAACTTAAGCCAATCATTGATAAAGTTTCAGAAGATGAAAATGTAAGTATGACTTTTGAAATATCTTCTTCTCCTGTTGTTTATGCAAAAGAACAAGTAGATATTACTTCGAAAGTAATTAAGGCATACGATAGTAAGCATAAGTAATGAACTTTGAAGAATTAAATAACTTATTAAATGATAATTTAAGCCAGTCCCTTAATAAAAGGGACTTGCTGTTTAAAACCATTAGGATTCCAGAGGAAGCACAAGGTGAAGAAATTCTCTTTGTTGGAGACCTAAAGTATTTTAAAAAAATTCAAGACACGAGTGTACTTGAGAGTAGTCTTTGTATTCTTAATGAGAAATTCTTTGCAAGTCTTGAAAAAAATCAAATCAATATACCTAATTACCTCGTTGTTAAAAACTTTGAATCGGCCATAAATAAAGTGAGTAAGTATTTTTATGACCAAGTTTTTGGTGAACTAAATTTTCAATTAGATGGCAGAAAATTGGGAAGTGCTGAAATACATCCGAGTGCAGATATTGCAGAAGGTGTCTTTATCGGCGAAAAAGTGAAAATAGGAAAGAATGTTAAAATTCATCCAGGTGTTGTCATTCAACCTTTAGTAACGATTGGAGATAATACTGAGATTTATCCTAATGTTAGTATTTACCCTCTGTCAGAGATTGGAAGTCATTGTCGAATCCATTCTAATACCACAATCGGTGCAGATGGTTTTGGTTATAATTTTTCAAATGGTGAGCATTTAAAAGTTTGGCACTTTGGTGGAGTTGAAATTCAAGACCATGTAGAGATTGGTGGGAATTCATGTGTTGATATCGGTGCGTTTACTAAAACTACCATTGGTACTGGAACCAAAATAGATAACTTTTGCCAGATAAGCCATAATGCCAAAATAGGTAAGCACTGTGTGTTTTGTGGAAGATCAGGCGTATCAGGAAGTTGTCGAATAGAAGACTACGTTGTTTTTGGAGCTGGAGCAGGTGCTGCTCCAAATGTATATTTAAAGACTGGAACTCAAGTAGCGGCATGTGCAATTATTAGTGAAAATGCTATCTGGGGACCAAAAGAAGTATTAGCTGGTCACCCAGCACAACCTTTAAAAGAATATATGAGGACACAAGCCAAGTTAAGAATACTTGCAAAAAAATAAAGAGGATTTATGAAACTAGATAAAGAAGAAGTTTTAGCTTACCTACCTCACAGAGATCCGTTTCTGTTTATTGATTCAGTTGAAGATGTTCAAGTACCAGAGGCACTTCAAGCGAAAATGAAAGAAGGAGAAGAAATAACTTCTCGTGACTTAGTTGGAACAAAAGTGATCGCCAACTATGCGATTAAAGAAGATATGTATATTTTAAAAGGGCATTTTCCTGGAAATCCAATTTTACCAGGTGTGCTACAGGTTGAAATGATGGCCCAGGCCGGTGCATTTGTTTCGATTGTTTTAGACTTAAAAAATAGAAACGATCTAGAAGTTGAAACTATTCTTTTAGCTGTCGATAAATCAAAATTCAGAAAACCATTGGGTCCAGGTATGAACCTAACAATTCATACTAAGATGACAAAGTGTCGTGGGAATATTGCAACTTATGAATGTATTATCCTCGATGATGAAGGTGATAAGGCCTCTGAAGCGACCTTTATGGCAAAACTTGATGTAAAGAAAAAGGAAGTAAAATGAGTGTTGAAATCCATCCTACAGCAATTGTAAAAGACGGAGCTGAATTAGGCGAAAATGTTTATATCGGTCCTTATTGTATTATTGATGAAAATGTAAAGATTGGAAATAATACGCGTTTAACTTCTCATGTGGTGATTCAAGGACATACAACTATTGGAGAAAATAATGAGTTCCATCAGTTTTCTTCTATTGGAGTTCCTCCGCAAGATAAGGGTTATAAGAACGAACCAACAGAAACAATTATTGGTGACTCGAATCTTTTTAGAGAAGGGGTGACAATACATAGAGCAACTACTAAGCAAGACTTAAAAACAATTGTTGGTAGTCATGGTTATTATATGGCCAACGTCCATA
>CAJXHA010000338.1 GCA_913053615.1 uncultured Bacteriovoracaceae bacterium
GAAAGAAATCCAGAATTAGGTCCTTATCTTACTGATGTGGATACAGTAGGTAATGAAAAAGACCTTTATCGCAAGGGTCACTTCCAAGATATGAAACTTGGATTTAGAAAGTTACATTATAAGGGCTTTTCCATTCGCTCTCACCATGGTGAAACATGGCATACACTAAAAAAAGGTGTTCAAGCGGTGGATAATGCTATGAATATTTGGCATATCGATACATTAGAACATGGTCTAAGCCTTGGGATAAATCCAAATTATTATTATCACTCACTCTATCAAAGAGTTAGTGACATGAATGAACAAGGTATTGCATTAAAAGAAAATAGTACTGAGTATAAAGAGCTAGATGAAATGCACTGGCGTGATAATGGTGAAGTTAAAGATAAGCTATTTAAAGGTATTCCTTTATCTCCTGAAGAGAAAACTCAGTTTGTTAAAACAAAGTTTCATACCGCCAGAGAAGTTGAGCATTATCAACATGATGTTTTAAATAGAATGATTAATAAGCAGGTTTCACTTATCGCTCTTCCAAGCTCAAATAAGCGTCTAACTGGATCTTTTAAAGACTATAAGGACCACCCATTTTCTTGGTGGGAGAAAAAAGGTGTAAAGCTTGGTGTTGGTACTGATAATTATATCACTTTAGATACTGATTATATTCAAGAATTACTAATTCTACTTTATACCGACCCTGAAGATTTAAAAATTACTAAGCTCTTAATGGTTGCGACTGGTGAAGATAGAAGGCCATATATATCACAATTGATGTGGCAAATGCGTCCTAATAAGCGTAGCAATCGCAGACCTTATAATTAAATTATAGTAAGTTTTCTAAAACTGATGCCACTAAGATAATAAACATACTTGCAAGACCATAACTAAGTGTCGTTGGACTTAGAGCACGTGCCTCTCTGTCAGTGGTTTTTAAAAGATAGAAATGGTAAACAAAGTAGTGAAAGACATACAAAGTTGTAAGTCCTAATAAAACTTCAAAGCGATATAACATTCCCTTAGTTAAGAAAATAAAAAGTGCTAATTGGATAAGTAGAGTTATTAGTACAATAAATGCAGACTTAAGCGGACCAAGTTGAGCCGAAATATACTCTTGTTCTAATTCAATCTTATCTCCCCTAATACTCTTTGCTAATTTATAAGATAAATAAGTAAGCCATAGTGCAAAGGCCAAAAGAATTGCTTGGTCATTTAATAAACTAAGCCTTTGATCCATTAAAAAGATACTAATAAGGTATACAGTTAATAAAAATGCATAGTTCGAATTTAAAAGTATGTTCATAAATGGATTAAGTCTTAAACTCTGTCCCATAAAAAAATTACGAGACTTTAGAAAGAGAAAGACTAATAAGAAAGTAAACACATAAGGTGAATCTGACATTATATAATTTAGCGGAACCCAAAACCATAGTGCCCCCATAAGGAAATTATTTAATGTTTCATCATAATTCTCACGATCTAAAATCTTATAAATCACACGGAAAAAGAAAAAAGAAAAGAATACAAAGATAAGCTTAGGACTAAAGGCCAAGGCCGCCCCGGGAACAACTCCCGAATAAACAGCAAAAATGAGAGTCGTAATAACTAGCGAGCTAATTATTTCATTAAAAGTTTTAAACTCATATTTAAAAAACTTATTTTGAATTTGCACGGATTCTTCGCGTGTCGTATTTTCCATACTTATATTTTACCCAGTTGTCATCATTCCACAAGCGATTCCAGTGACAGTTTCTCGCAATAAGACTTCATCTTTTCTGTTTAAGGCCTCTAATTGTATTAAGTTCAGGGGATGAATCATGCTTGAACGAAAGTAAATACTTTGTGATAGCCATGGTCTAAACCATAAAAGATCACTTTCTCCAGTAATAAATTCAAAGCATTTTATAGTGCTCTCATACTCGGTCTTAAAGCTTGAGTAAATTGCATGGGCTTCTTCTTTCTCTAGATGACGCTCTAAGTACATTAGAAATAAAGGTAATTCTACTTTTCTCAAAGTAAATCCCAATACTTTAAAGAAACTCGCAAGTAATTTATTTTCTTGGTAAACCACTTTCAATTCTTCTTTTTCATTTTGATCTAATTCACTAAAGGCCTTACCTACTCCCCACCATGTTGGCATAAGAATTCGAGTTTGAGTCCAACATAGTACCCAAGGAATGGCCCTAATTTTAATATCTTCATCAGATTTATTTACTTCTCGCTTTTGAGGGCGAGAGCCAATCTTTAATAGATTTAAATAACTATAGGGAGTGGCTGGAAGAGTTTTTGTTTTAAACTCTCTATCATTCACTAAAGCCTGATAAGATGTTTGAATACTTTTTTGAAACTTTTCTAGAACTTTATTATTTTCTAAGCGAGTTGTTTTAAAGTTTAGTTCTTCAATAATTTTCTCTATCTGAGACTGCATGATTAAATCACTTTGAAAGTTTCTTGCAATCATTTCACCTTGAGTCGTTGCCTTAAAGATATTCACAGCTGATTTTGGCCACCACTCTGTTTGTTCCTTAATAGAACCTCCACCCCTTTCGATACTTCCTCCATTACCGTGAAAGAAAACTGGAGTTAAGTCATGCTTAGTTAAAAAACGATCCAAGCTATAAAGTGCTTTATGAATTAAGTAACGACTAGGAAGAACACCTGACTCTTTAGAAGAATCAGAATAACCAAGCATAACTTCAAAGCGGCCACTCCACTTGGTTTTATGTGCTTTTAATATATTATTATCTACTTCATAAAATGTTTCTAAAATTTTACATGAATTCTCTAAAGCACTTGCTGTCTCAAATAAGGGCACAATAGGAATTACATAGTTTTTAAAAACCTTAAGTATAAGTCTATACCCACCTTCTATATCATCAGCTGTTTCAGTCTGCGATAATACAAAGCCTCTTACATACCACTTAGCTTCATGTCCATTTGAGATTTCTTTAAGAGTCTGAAGCATTTTGTAAATTTTTGCATCTTTATTTCCAATGCTGTCTTTTACAATTTGTGAGTCTTCTCTAATTTCAAGTGGCATGACTAGAGCTGGATATAGCCAGAATAAAATATTTATTTCATCTAACATATGAAACTTGATTTTATAATGTGTCTTTAACTTAGTATTTAA
>CAJXHA010000339.1 GCA_913053615.1 uncultured Bacteriovoracaceae bacterium
GTCCCAGTCCAGAGAACGTTCCGCCCAAGGGGTAATTGATATGGTTCAATACCTGCTCCCAACTTTACATCAATAGACGGCACCTCTTTTGCCGACTTACCTCTCCTTAGTTCCAGTTTGCTCAAAAACTCTGAAAAATAGAGTTCAACATGGGCAAGATTCATCTCGTCTAATAGTATTAGTGTCATGACATCATAAAGACCAGGATAATCTTTTGATTGTTCTTTCTGTGATTGGGCTAATAATCGTAATACAGGCTGAGCATCAAACTTATTATCAATTGAATTAAAGAATCCCAGCATCGATTCGGGGCTATCCCAGTTGGGCTGTACGGCCAAACTCAAAAAATTAATCCCACCAAAATATGAATACAAACGTGGTAATTCAGATTTTCCAGTCCCGCTTACACCCGATAAAATAGTCAAAGGTGAAAATTCTGCAGTTTTAAGTGCTGTATGAAATGATTTTAAAATTCTTGGATGAAATTTGAACCCATATTCTTTACATTTATTCTCTATATTATTCAACCATTCTAATTCATCAATTCCTTTTTCCGCTCTTATTAAATCTTCTCTTTTAGTAAAATAAGGAGCTTCTACTTCTTTTATACGTGCTTCTTTTTCTTGTTTTCTTTGAAAGGATGACTGGAGTCTTTTCAATTCTTCTTCTAACCATATATTGCTGGCATTAATGGATGCATTCTGTCTTTCTAAAGATTCTTTTTCTTTAGTTAATTCATGCAATTGTAATTCAATTTCTTTTTGATCTTTAAACTTATTATTCACTTGATTATAATTTTCTTGTAATTCTTCATTCTTTGAAGTTAATCTACTGTTCTCATTTTTATACTCATCGTATTTCTCTCTCATTTCTTGTGTTGGACGGGTTAGCAGCTCTTCCTTAAGAATTTTATTTTCTTCAATTTTTGAATTGAAGTCAAATAAAACCTTTTCAGGTTCTTCACCACCAAGTTTTTGTTTCAGTTCATCATAGACACCAAAAACTTCTCTTTGATTGGATATTGAATTATTAAGCCGTTCAATTTCCTTTTTATAACTCTCAGACTCTTCATTGAAGGATAATTCTCTTGCTTTTGTTATTTCTATAACTTCATGTTCAATATCATTTTCTCTTTGGTCCAAAGCATCTTCTCGAGATTGCAATCTTGAATCTTTATAATCTAAATCATCTTGTTTAGATAATTGATTTTGTTCCTTTTTATTTAATTCTCCTTTAATTTTTTCTATATTTACTCTCTCATCGTTTACCCAATTTTTAAAATCCGTTTTTTGATTATTCAATTCCTTCTCAACTTTTTCTCTTTCATTTTTTAACTCTTTTTCAAGATTTGCTAAACGACTTTTGCGTTCTTTTGCTAATTCGTTATCTAATTCTGTCGTTCTTGTAATCCTTGATTCACTAATCTCATTATCAAAATCTGATCTTCTTTTCTGGAGAGCATCATCCAACTCTTTTCTTTCTTTCGTAAATCCTGCATCACGCTTTATTTCAGATTCTATAACCTTTTGCTCTCTTTTACGAAGTTTTTCAGATTCATTATCAAAGGATTTTAATTTTGATATATATTCTTTTTCTCGTTTCTCTAAATTGTTTTCTTTTTGCTTAAACAACTCTTCTGCTTTTTTAAGATTATCAGACTTTTGACTCAATTCTATTCCCTTGGTTTCAAGTTCTGTTTTTTTATCTAGCAATCTCAACTCTTGCTTTCGAAGGCTCTCACTGTCATTTTGAAGCTTTTGAATTTCATTCTTCAATTTTTTTATTTCTTCCTCCTTTTGAAGTGCAATATTGTTAGGATTATTGTTCTCAACTTTTTGTTTTGTTCTGCGTTTTTTACTCATTTTCAATCTCCCGTAATTGTTTGAAAATTTTGTAACCTTTGTTTTTTAAGCTCTTTAATTCTTCATATTCCATGAACACAGGTTCGTTCCCGTGGCCTCTTTTTTCTAATATATCACCAACCACTTCAATTAGATTTGGTTTTATTAATCCTAATTTTTCTACTATGCTATCATTGCATATATTTATTAAAGCAATTAAGATTGCACCTAATGTAGAATTAAGACCATTAGATGCTTCTTTAATTCTCTTTCGATTTACATTAATTAAACTTTCTGGAAATTGATCTTTTGATATACTAAAATATTGTTCAACTTTTTGTTGAAAAACACCTATCGTATCTCGATCATTTACCATATCATTTTTTATTAAAATCGTTTTTAGAATATTAAATATGGTATTTTGTAACAGAGATGCCAAGTTCGTGATTATATTTGAACAATCAATTTGTTTTTCCTGCGTGCTTGTATTTTCAAGGACAAACAATTCAATCCTCATGAGCAGTTCTGTAATATTTTTATCCAATACTTTGAATTCATTATATCCAAATTCCTCCTGAAGATGTATAAAAACTTTGTCTCTCTTTTGATCATCAATCCTTTCAATATCCTCATCGTCCACCTCTTTCCCTTTAACGTTCTCCTTAACATTGGTTTTGGGTAAAAGTGTTCTAATTGTTTCATAAATTTGATATCTAAAATGCTCAGCTTCTTTTACTTTGATTTTATTCTTTTGAATATCCCCGTGCTGCTCTGCATCCCTAAACTTTTTCAATTGATTTATAATATTTAACCAATCTTTATTTTTAATGGCTAATGAATGTAATGGATGCATATTATCATTTGAGGCTCCAAGTATTGACAAGGATAGCAATGGTTGTAATTCAACAGATCCTACAGAGAATGCCTTGAACTTTCCAGCAGCAACTTCCAAAAGTGAGAATCCTTCAGGTACAGTAAAACCAATATTTTTTGCCATCTTACTAATTAAATCACTATTACTTTTATAATTCTGGTTTATTAGCAAATCTACCCACTTGTCAACAGGATTTTCATTAACAACATGCTTTAATGTCCACTCAAGTGATTCGTATAAACTTGTCAATACATAGTCAAGATACATTTTCTGCTTATCTTCTTCTACTGAATTCTTTGGTTTGATTTTTCCCTTTTTCCAGTTAGCCTCAACTGATATTAAACATTTTTTAACTTGTGGATAATCATTGATTTTGTCACTGACCATAGGGAGAAT
>CAJXHA010000340.1 GCA_913053615.1 uncultured Bacteriovoracaceae bacterium
AACTGGTAGGTAAAGATACGTATAAAACTAAGATCGATAAACATCCCCCACTGACTACGTGCTGACTCTATCTCTGAAGTTGAGTCATCATTCTCTGTATTTAAATAGCGCCTATAGCGAGCATCAAAACCAAGAAATGGAAGCAGATAAAGAGATATATCTCCGCCATAAAATGTCTGACGATACTCCCCTTCGATTTCATCTTCAAATATTCTCCCACCTGCACTTAGAATTAAATGCGTAGACTGGTGAGAAGTTCCTATAATCCTTAAATTCAATGCCCCCTCTTGCTGAGAGTATAAATCCTCATAAGTTTCCGACCGATAACTTAATCCAATAATTGAATAATAGATTGCAGCTTCTACATTTACCCCTGTCTCTTCTTCATTCTCATTATTAGCAGTATCTGAATCAAACTTTAATTGAGAATAATCAATATAGAACTCAGTCATAGGAGCATCATTTTTGGTATTCATCGCAAGCCATTGATCCTGTAGTGCAAACTTTTCTTTCATAAAAAGCCAATTAGATAATGACCATCGTTTTGACTTTTTATCTTCTAATTTACTATCTACATACTCCCAAACAGTTTCGGCTTTTACGTATGATGTGAATACCAGACTTAATATAAAAAAATACTTCAACATAGACCCTCTATTCTAAATCAAAAAAATTAATCTCAACGAGATCACCAAGAATTCGACACATCATTCGTGAGCTTTTAACTGAGATGGCATAAGGTGTTACTCGTAACTCTATTTTACTCTCTAGAACCTGGTAAAGACCAGTGGGTCTAAATTTTCTGAGTCCATCTACATTTAAATATTCTCGATAACGCATGTCGAGTATTTGCTCTAATATTTGCTCCTCATACCATCGAAGTCCTTTCTCTGGATCTTTATTCTGAGCATTAATCTCAAATACAACCTCTTTTAATTGTCTAACCATAAATCCCACCACAAAGAGACTGTAGATAAAGCCAATTATGGAGCTTGCTAAGAGTGCCTTTAAGAAAGGATACATAAAGAACATGACTGGAAAGAATAAAACTAATCCGCTTATGAAACCGAGAAAAAAGTACTTGAGTAGGCGCATAATATATTACTTCTATGTTAATAAAAAAATTTTATCAAATTTAAGCGAAAAGATGTCGATAAAAAGTAATAATTTTGATAATTTGCGCATTTTAGAACTTATTAAGTCAAAAATACTACTTATGGGAGTTGTTATGACCAAGAAAACTATCGGTGAAGAATTTTTAAATGATCCAAGACTTGAAGAAGCGAAGAAAATCATACAGGACGTGTTAAAAGATCACACCTCAAAGATAACTAAAGTAAAGCCTGCCGATCCGGAGCTTAAAGAATCATATGAGAACTTATTAAAAGATTTTTCTGCTAATCGTGGTGGAAAACTTTTTTATGATTATATTGGGTCAGGAATTGGTAATGGTGGTCTGGTTGAGCTTTGTGATGGATCTGTTAAGTACGATTTTATTACTGGTATTGGTGTTCATTACTTTGGTCACTCTCACCCTGGAGTTATTAACGCTGAAGTAGAAGGCTCAATTACCAATACGACGATGAGTGGTAACCTTCAACAAAACTCTGATTCACCAAAGTTATTTGAATTACTTTTAAATCAGGCCAATAAAAATGGTGCCGGCTTTGATCACCTCTTTATGACAAGCTCAGGAGTTATGGCAGCTGAAAACTCTTTGAAGATGGCCTTTCAAAAAAGAAAACCCGCTCATAGAGTTATCGCTTTTGAGAAGTGCTTTATGGGAAGAACATTAGCAGTTTCTCAAATTACAGATAAAGCTGCTTATAGAGTTGGTTTACCAAAAACACTTATGGTTGATTACATTCCATTTTACAAAGCTGATCAACATGAAAGAAGTATTGAGATGGCGGTAAAACATCTTGAATGGTACTTTGAAAGATACCCTGGTGAATATGCAGCAATGTGTATGGAATTAATCCAAGGTGAAGGTGGATACTGGGTAGGAAACGAAGAATACTTCAAAGCTATCTGTGATACATGTCACAAGCACAATGTAAGTGTCATCGTTGATGAAGTTCAAACATTTATGAGAACTCCTGAACTTTTTGCTTTCCAATATTTTAATCTTGATAAACACGTGGACTTTGTAAATATCGGTAAGAACTCACAAGTTTGTGCAACTCTTTATCGTGAGGACCATAAGCCACAGCCAGGTTTAATCTCTCAAACATTTACTAGCTCTGGCGCTGCCATTAATGCTGCTTATTATATAATCAATGAAGTTGCTAATAATGGTTATCTAGGAGAGAACGGTAAAATTATGCGCCTCCATAATCACTTTGCAAAAGGATTAGATGCCCTTAATAAGAAGCACCCAGACTTAATTGAAGGACCTTGGGGACTTGGTGCCATGGTGGGGATGACTGTTTTTAAAGGTGATATGGAAAAATCAAAAGCATTTACCTTTAAGCTTTTTGATAATGGAGTCCTAAGCTTTATTGCTGGGTCAAAACCGACTCGTGTTCGTTTTCTTATTCCAGCAGGTGCAATTGATGAAAATGATATTGATAATGTTTTAGAAATTATTGAGAAAACTTTAAAAGAGGTATAATTTGTTTGTAATCCGACCAATTAGACTTAGTGATCTCGATGGCCTTATGGATCTTTTAAAAGATTCTGGGCATGGCCTAACAAGTCTCCCTAAAGACAGGGCCATTATTAAGAACAAGATTCAAATCAGCGAAAGAAGTATCGCCCACCGTGGCGACAGACCCAATGGCGAGTCTTATCTCTTTGTTATGGAAGAGCTCTTTACTGGTAAGATTGTAGGAGTGAATGGAATTATTTCAAAAATTGGTGGATTTGATCCTTACTTTTTCTATCGCTTAAAAGAAGAAGAAAATAATTATCCTCCATTAAAAATATCTAATAAAGTGAGAAGTATGCATCTATACAAAACTCACTCTGGACCAGCAGAGATTTGTTCTCTCTTTTTGGCTCCAGATCATAGAAACTCACAGAATGGACGCTTTCTTTCTCTATCTCGCTTTCTTTATATGGCAGAAAATAGACAGTACTTTGAAGACCTTGTTATTGCTGAAAT
>CAJXHA010000341.1 GCA_913053615.1 uncultured Bacteriovoracaceae bacterium
CTTTGAAAAAACCAACGAAATGGATGCTTTGCCTTGAGTATTAATTGTTGGTTTTGATCAAAAATATGAATTGAAAACTTTCGCCAATGCCCTAAAAAACTACGTGCAAAGAGATTAAATATTCCTTTTCCTTGTTCGGCTGCAAAGCCTATGAGTTCATTATTTTGATTTTTAATCTCATACTTATTTCTCGTCTCAAAACCAAATAATTCTGCAATTTCTTTGCGCTGTTGAATAATTAATTCTTTATCTTGATTTAAGTCCATGACTACTCTTTTGTTAATGTTTTCTCATTATTCTATGTCATAATAAAACAAAGGGGAAATGATGAGTAAATCTTTAATGGGCGACAAACGCTTTTGGCCGATGTTTTGGACACAGTTCTTTGGTGCATTTAATGATAATGTTTTTAAAAATGCCTTAGTAATTCTCATTACCTTTAAATCATATACCCTGCTAGGTCTAGGTGCTGATCAGATGGTGGCACTTTGTGGTGGTATTTTTATACTGCCTTTCTTTTTATTTTCTGCCAGTGCAGGTCAAATTGCAGATAAGTATCCTAAACATATTCTAATATTTTGGATCAAGGTATGGGAAATAATTGTGATGCTTATTGGTGGAGCTGGTTTTATATATGGAAATATAACGCTTTTAATGTTTTCACTTTTTCTAATGGGATTACAATCAACTTTTTTTGGACCTGTTAAATATAGCATCTTACCTGAGCTCGTTGCAGATGAAGAATTAGTGCAAGGAAATTCTTTATTTTCTATGGGAACATTTGTTTCAATTCTCTTAGGAACAATTCTTGGAGGAGTACTGATTGGAATGGAAAGTGGTGGTGCACAAGCGGTTTGTATTGCTGTTATTATATTTGCTTGCATTGGAACTCTCTTTAGTAAGAAAGTTCAAAAGTTAGTTCCTAATGATCCAAAGATTAAAGTGAACTTTCTCATTTTTAAGCCTACATGGGATATTATTAAAATAGCTAAGGAGCGGGAAGGAGTTTGGAATTCCATCTTAGGTATCTCTTGGTTTTGGTTTCTAGGTGCTGCTTTACTTTCAATCTTTCCAATCTATGTTAAAGATGTCATTCATGGCCCAAAGTCTTTAGTTACAGTTTTCTTGGCCCTTTTTTCTATTGGTGTTGCCATTGGAAGTATGCTCTGTGAACGTTTTTCTAGAGATCGCTTAGAGCTTGGCTTAGTGCCCTTTGGCTCAATAGGTATGTCATTATTTATACTCGATCTTTTCTTTGTTGGAGACTTTTCACAATTTGGTGATTTTTTTTCAATCAGTGACTTTCTTACCCATACTAAAGGAGTAAGAGCAACATTTGATATTTTTATGTTAAGTGTTTTTGCTGGGTTTTTTATTGTTCCTTTATACACTTTTATTCAGCAAAGAAGTAATGCTAGTAAGAGATCACGTATTATCGCTGGCAATAATATTTTAAATGCCCTTTTTATGGTTGTTTCGAGTCTCTTTTTAACTTTGCTTTATGGAATGAAGTATAGTGTGCCTCAGTTATTTCTTATCTTTGGCCTATTAAATCTAATTGTTACAACTTATATATACTTTGTGATTCCAGAGTTCTTATTGCGTTTTTTATGTATGCTTCTCTCGAGAACTCTTTATCGACTAAAGGTTTTTGGTCATGAACATATTCCAGATGAGGAGCCCTGTGTTTTAACTTGTAATCATGTTAGCTTTGTGGATTGGTTTTTGATTGCAAGTGGAGTCAAAAGACCAATACGCTTTGTAATGCACTATACATTTTTTAATATACCCTTTATTAAATTTATTTTTAAAGGTGCAAAAGTAATTCCTATTGCTAGTTCGAAAGAAAATCCAGAAATTTTAAAAAGTGCTATGGATGAAATATCTAATGCCTTAAGCAATGGTGATATGGTTTGTATCTTTCCAGAAGGTAAAATTACAGGTGATGGAGAGTTAAATCCCTTTAAGCCAGGAATTGAAAAAATAATTGAAAGAAATCCCGTTAAAGTAATCCCTATGACCATTCATGGACTTTGGGGGAGTTTCTTTTCTCGCAAATTTGGAAGAGCGATGAGTAATCCTTTAGTTATACCAAAAACAATATGGTCTAAAATTGATCTTAAAATCCACGATCCCATAGCTCCTGAACAGGTAAGTGCACAGGATTTAGAAAACTTCACTCGAGATAAGTTATGAGAATTATGGGCTTTATGTTTTAATACCTTAATTAAAAGCTTGGGTATACCGAAAAGCACTTATGCAAAAGTTATTCTTAATACTTTCTTTAGTTTCATTTCAAATGCTCGCTGGAGAGGCGGATATCAAAATTCCTCGTTCACTTTGTGAAGATGTGGATATTAGAGATCAAAACCCCAGTTTAAGAGAATTCTTTTCCACGCCACGTTCTCAAGATAGTATCGGTTGGTGTTATGGTTTTAGTGCAGCTGATTTATTAAGTGCTGAGCTAGCTCGTCCAGTTTCAGCCGCTCATACTTCGGCCTTATATAATAAAGATGTACAAAGTAATTTCTTTTGGCGACTTGCTTATAAATTTGCACCTGGTTCATTTGATGAAGTCTATGAGGGTGGTTTTGTTAAAAAAGCATTAAAAAGTGTTCGCAATAATCAACGAGTATGTTTAGAAGATGATTTTCCTTATGATGCCAATATGAATGGCGAATTCTATTATTTAGTAAGAAATTTAGAAAGCTTAAAAGAAAGAATAGAAAATGAACAAGTGAATGATGAAAATAAATGCTTGGCCATAAGACGCTTTATTAATAGTGAAGACAATATAAACCTTAATGCAAATGAGTTATATGCTGCTCTAATGAGTGAAAACTTAAATATAGTTTTAGAACAAATTGCGAGTACAAGATGTGGAGAGAATCAAATTTCAGTGCCTGAGATGGATTTTGCATCTAAGTCCATGCCTAGTCTAAATCGATTCTCTAATGAATCTGCTGAAGATGCCACTAGAAGACATGTGAGAAGCTTAACACGTTTCTTTGGTACAATTGATGAGAAGTTAAAGTCAGGTAAGCCTTTAAGTGTAGATTATAATGTAAAACATATAACTCATGATGATGGGCTGCATG
>CAJXHA010000342.1 GCA_913053615.1 uncultured Bacteriovoracaceae bacterium
ACCACTTAAATCAAGAAATACTCTGATAGGAATAAGAGGGAAGTAGTTCTTATAGTTTTCTGTAGAGTTTTCAAGTTCTGAATTAAAAATTAATTCAATACCTTTATACTGAGATTTAACACATGCACAATTGGCATATTCACTAAGTGTAATGAAATCTAATATATTTTTAAATAATGGATCTTCTATACTGAAAAGAGCAATATCATCTCTAACAAGTGCAAGTTCTCTATTTAATGTATACATTTTTCCATCAAAACTAAGGCCAGGTAAAGTAATCAACATGTTTTGAGTGGCCCGAATACTAAATATTTCATCATTAAGATCTTCAAAGTCTAAGTGGATGAGATCGCAAAAGCGATTTAAAAATTGATATGGATCGATACTTAGGTTTTGAACTTCATTTAATAGTGAATCATAGCGTTCTGATTGATATGAGAATTGGTCAATTTCAGAATAAGCCACATTTTGATCATCCCTAAACATTTCATAATTTTTTGCCATCATTTTGATTTTATCAAGGTCATTATTCTTTAATGCTTCATGTAGTTCTTCTTTTATGCGCTCATAATAAAGTGTGATGCCCTTAGGGAAAGTATGAAAAATATCTATTTGTTGATAGAAATTCAGGATATTTTCTTCAAAAGAATTCTCAACAAAGGGAACAATGATCTTAAAATTATTTTTTTGACCAATTCGATCAAGACGACCAATCCTCTGTATTAATTGCGTTGGATTAAGTGGAATATCCATTAAAATTAACTTACTTGCAAATTCAAAGTTACGCCCTTCACTTCCTACCTCAGTACAGATAAGTAGATTTGCACCAGCTGGATCTTGAAAGTAAGCAACTTGTCTGTCTCTTTCCATTAATTCCATTTCAGAGTGAAAAAGAGCAATCTTACATGAGTTTAATTCTTCAATAATTTTCTTTATTTTTCTCGCTTGGTCTTTTGAGTGAGTGATTATCAACGTTTTTGTATCATCAATAGTATCAAGAATCTGTGCCACCTTAGCTTTCAAAGCTTGGGTGTCAGATGATATCTTTTCATTAATTGGTTTAAGAATTAATTCTTTTTTAGGAAAGAGCTTATAAGACTTTTCTAAAATTTCTCTTCTATTTCTAAAGTAGACATTATTCTTTGTATTAAGTACTTCTTGCATGCTTTGAAATGAATCTTTACCTAATGCTTCGGGAGTCGCTGTTAGTAGTGTCGCGTATGTTGCTTCATGAATGATATTTTGAATAAAAGCATTATTCTTATAATCAATTTGATGGGCCTCATCGATAATAATGAGATCAAATTTTTTATTGGTTATAAAGTCTTTATCAGCCTGGTTTTCATTTAAGTGAGCAGGTGAGGAGATTATAAAATTATCATTATCAAATTCACTTTCTAATTCAACAATATCGTCAATACCAAATGTTTTAAAAAAGAGGTTATACTTGCGATAAAGCTCAATGAACCACTGATACTGTAAACTTTGAGGTGTGAGAATTAAAACTGATTCAACTAACTCAGTTTCAATAAGGTATTTTAGATAATTAAGTGACTCTATTGTTTTTCCTAAACCAACTTCATCACAGAGGATAAATTTCTTGATTTTCTCATCTATTAAAGTTGCATGGATTGAACTTTGGTGAGGAATCAGTCCAACCTTTGAGCTGTATAGTCCACGGTATTTTAATTGTTCTATTTTTCTCTTTGTTAAATAGGCCTCATATTTAAAATGGTATTCTTTAGAGCTATCAATGAGACCACTGAATAATTTGTCTTCTGGGTGTACTAAATCAATCTTGCTATTAATCTCACTTTCATTGACTTCACCTTTTTCTGTTAAATAAAAAAGTATACTGTCGTCTTCTTTGATTTCTTTGATAGTGTATGATTGTTCATCTTTTAGGGTAATCTTATCACCTATGTTTAATTGAAATCTTTGAAGTGGAGAACTTTTTGGATTATATGTTCTAGTTTCATTAGCTTCTGGATAAAATATTTTAACAAATCTTTCTTCAAGACTTAGAACAAGACCTAGTCCTAATTCTGTTTCCGTTTTAGAGTACCATCTTTGGCCGGGTTTAATTATATTACTCATTGAATAAACTCTTTTATTTTCTTTATCAACCAGTCTGGGTCATCCATTGGTAGGTCGTGTCCAGCACTTTGATGTAGTTTTAAAGGGAGATCCCATTTGTGACTAAGCTTTGTAGTACAGAGTACGTCACATAGTCTATCTTTTTTTGATGCGACTAATAGGGTTCTAATTTTGGGTTTCTCACTGGCAGGGCTAAATTTTAAAGCTGCTTTAATTTGATTTATAAAACTCTTACGACTAACGGGTGATTCTTTTTGAATTTTAACCCATAGTGGATGAGTTTCTTCTCTTTTTGCCTTAACGTTTGAGACAAGGTCTAAAATCTTCTTCTCTCTTAAGGCCACATGTGGGGTAAGAAAGATATTTAAAAATTGTAAGATGGCATTTGGTCTAAGGCGATGATAGATAGGATTCATGCCTTTAAAAGATGTATTAATAAGCACCATATTCTTAAAGTCATCTGGATACTTTTCGCTCCATTGTTTAGCGATCATACCTCCAAGTGACATGGCCACGAGAGTAGAGTTTCCATTTAATTGATCTTTAATTTGCTCACGCATAAATTCAATCATATCAATGAGATTATCCGGAGACTCTTTTTCAATATATTTTCCCACACCTTGAATTTCAGGTGTTAAAACATCTATATTATTTAAAGCTTTGGAAAGCTTAGTAGGAAAGTCGCCCCAATGACGACTTTCTCTTACTAAACCTCTGAGAAGAATTATATTTTGCATATTAATACCTAAATTTTAATTTGATTATTATTATGCAATAAATATTAATTAGGCTGCAAATTTATTTTCTTCAGATTCAAAACTAAAGCGCTTAATCGCTTTCTGTATTCTTTTCTGATAGATTTGGTCGTCTAATTTGTAGAATTGGCCTTTAAATTTAATCACATTCTGATCGATAATTTTTTGAAACTCTGCCTTAAACTTTGGATCCTGTAGCTTCTCTCCTAGTAAAGATAGGGTTTTAAATGGGAGATTAGGGGA
>CAJXHA010000343.1 GCA_913053615.1 uncultured Bacteriovoracaceae bacterium
TGAAAATAAGCAATTTTATGAAATTTTAAAATTAGATACTTACAAAGGACAAGAGATTCCAAAAATTGGCAATTTTACTAAAAACGAGCAATATCAGCTATATTTAGAGCAATTGGCCAGTCATTTTAAACTTAAGGCAACTTATGGAAATGATACGTTTTCTAAAGAAATTCTTAAAATAATCGAACTTAAACAAAAAGAATTTTAATTACTTATCTATCCATGGTTATAATAAAATATGGACGATAAAAGCTCTGATTCACCAAAAAAGAAGGCCATGGAAAATGGTGTCATCTATTTAGGTGAAGACCAGGGCTATTGGGAATCGATTAAACAAGGCTTTGCAAAGTTTAAACAAATTAAATTTGACTTTGAATTACGTTTTGAAAATAACCCGCAAAAAATACAAAACTTCTTACCATTTGTTTTTGAAAAAAAGCCCAAGGTACTCTTTGTCGATCTTTCTAAAAATTATCAGGAAATGCTGCATATTCTTAGAGCACAGATCCGTACCAATATGAATACTAAACCATTTGTTATTGCCCTGGTGGATTATAATCAAGGTAAAGAAGCTCTTCAACAAGCTGTCATGGCAGGAGCGCAATGTGCTCATATTAAAAGTGGTGAAGTTGATTCAGTCATCTATGATGCTATTGCATTTGCATTTAATAATGCTCTTGAAGATCATGGTTTTGCTACTTGTAAGCTTAATGACACTAGTAGTATTTTTATACCCGCCAAAGCCGGGGTTATTTCAGCTGGTGGAATGAGAATTGAAAGTGACTTTAAAATTATAAAGGAAGAGAAATACTTACTTCATAATTATTGGTCAAAGAAAAAACTTTTAAAATCACCTTTAGTTAAAGCTCGCAATCAAGAAATTGAAGATCTTTTTTATAATTATCAATATGCTCAAGAATTTTCTTTTCAATATGTTAGTCCCATTGAGGTTGATGACTCAATGGGAGATGAACAAATTGAACAAATGAAACTTGAACTGCAACATATGATGAAAGAATCTAAGATGGCGATGCAAGAATGGATTGAGTCTAATCGTCAAAGCTCAAAGCCTAAGACACTTAAGTGTGTTGTTATAGATAAAGAAATGAATTTCTATATTGATCAACCTTTAACTGATTCTTATGATTTTGTGATGAGGTGTCAGCCATTTCTAAAAAAAGTTAAGGCGGAGTTACTTAAAACGATGCCCCATATGATTGTTTTTAACTTTGAAGATGTAGATCCTGCGGAAAGAGAAGCAAATGAAGATATTGCTTATATGTTTAATGATAATAAAAACCTGCAATACTTAATCAAAGTTATAAAGTCCATTGATGACTTTCAGCCTTTTTTAGTTGTTTTTAATAGTGAACATGACACCAAGAAATTACAAAAAGTTTTAAATTATCCTCAGATTATTGCCCATAAGGAGAATTTAAACCCTGAGCTTGTAGTTAAGATGGCCGGCTTACTTGAAAAAAGACTTTTTGGTGAAGAGCAAGTGTTTAGTGATAATGTAGTTATACTAGATAAGAAACATCCTGCTACGTATGTTGAATTTGAAGTTCCTATAGTTATTAAAGCATGTTCTGAAACAGACTTTTATTTTGAGTGTGATGAAGAATTAGATTATGGAACGATTCTAAGAGTGCAACATCCTGCTCATATGTATATTACAATTTGTGAACATCCAAAATTTTCTAAAGAACAATGTAAGTACTACGCTGTGGTAAATGGAATTGGCGAAGACGAAGTTAAAGATTATCGAAAGTTTATAAACTCAGTTTTCTTTAGAGATAAAATGGCCCAAAGAGAAGAAGAGGCCCAAGAGTTTGAGCGTAAAAAATTAGATTTCCAAAAGAAAAAAGAAGAAGAAGAACAAAAACGCTTAGAAGAAGAGCAAAAGAAACAGGCCGAAGAAGAGGCCAAAAAAGCACAAACTGAGCCTCCAAAAACAGCTGAAGATGAAATTACCAGTGATGACGATCTGCCCAAAACAGAGTCTAACTAATTAAAATATCTAAATAAAAATGGTGATTTGTTAATTCTTTGTAAAGCTTGAGCTAGGGCATTTACAAAGAATAAGCTCTAAAGGCATAGTGATTATATGATATTAAAGATTATTTTTATTACATTACTTTATTTTCTACTTAAAAACCTTTTTAAGGGTTATGTGTTCTTTTCAAAAATTCAAAAAGAACATGAAAAGAGCTTTCAAAACCAGAGAAACCAACACGATAATAATTCAACTGTAATTGAAGCAGAATACAAAGTTGTGGATTAAGTTAGTAACACTTGGAAAAGACTGTTAATAAAAAACCCCTTGATTTTAACCTTTATAAAGACTTTGGAATTGATCAAAGCTATAGTGCTTTTGAAGTCATTATATCTCAAATACAATTACATGAAGCCGATGACCTTGAAACTGATTATCAAGTTCAAAGATATAAGATTTTTCATTCAGAGATTTTACAGAACTCAAATGGAACCTATGATTTAAAGTTAATCATAGCTCAATCTTCCCACGTATTTTAATCAAATTGATAAAGCATACTCACACCATAACTATTATTATCTAGCATAGGCATTAGGCGAACACTGTCATTATATGGACTTTCTTTAAGTGCTCTAGCATAAGCAATTCCTAAACTAGCGCCAAAAACCACATCATGCAGATAATGGGCATGATCATTAATGCGGCTCAATCCTACAATTGTTGCCATGGTATAGGCACCAACTCGAGACCAAGTACTTTCATAGGTATTACTAATAACGCCTGCAAAGGCAAATGCTGTAGCTGTATGTCCACTTGGAAAGGAGCGACGATCACCCTTATGGGGTCTTCTTTGGTTCACAATTAATTTTAAGGCGACAGTTGTTATTCCAGCATACGCAGTTGTTTTAAACATATACTGCATATTTTCCATCGATTTAGGATCATTACTAAACCAATACTGATAACCCATATAGCTTAGATTAGGCACCCATTGGCCCATAATATCCCAGAACTGGAACACTAGCGTGGTGGTAATAAAAGCACACTTGCTATCACAAATTACAA
>CAJXHA010000344.1 GCA_913053615.1 uncultured Bacteriovoracaceae bacterium
AAATCTTCCAATTTTGTTGCTCCAACAATCTCGTCAAAATCATAGCCTAGTGAACTTAATATTTGATCAAATGTACTTCGCATATAATTTTCATATTTTTTGGTATCAACATCGTGTGTATTTGCAAGTGCTACCGGTTTTACCCCAGTTGCATTAGTTGTCTTTACAAATGAGATTATATCTCCAGCTTTGATCTCTAGACCTTGATCCACTAGGATTTCGGCAGCTTTTACGTGTTGGGGTCTTGTCTTAGTATATGATTTTGGAGATTTACTCATTACGATATTAAATGCAAGATCTTCAATAGGTATCTCTTTATTCTTCAACAACAGATACTTTTCTCGAAGGTATGCTTTTATCTCGTCCCTTGCACTTTCGAAATCTTTCTCAGTAATTACTTTACTTAGAATATCTATTGTTTCATAGAATGCTTTTCGGATAAAGGCTGGTGTATGACTTTTTTTTCCTGTAAGTCCCTTAACATCAACACTACCATCAGGTAGCACTCCTAAGTAATTCTTTTTTCTCTCACTAAACGCTACATATCTGTATACCTTCTCAAGATCAAGTTCAATTCCCAGGTCATTTTCTGCCCATTGAGTGATAGTTTTAACTTGGTTTTCTGTAGGACTCTTGAGAAACAAAGAATCAGTATCTCCATAGATCACATTTATTTTTAGTTCCTCACACTTCTCTATCGTGTGAGTTATCGAGTATCTTCCCAATGCTGCTGTTGCATCAGCTGCTGGAAGGTAATACAGTGGATAAATTTCTGCCCCCATAACACCGTAGCTAGCGTTTAAGATTACTTTGAGTGCTTGTGAAACAACTTTAGCTAATTCTCTTTCTTCTTTCGTTAAACTCAGTTTCTTTGAGAGAGGTTTATAATGATCAACCCTGATATCTCGCAGAGAACCAATTATATTTGAAGTTAATCCTCTTCTTTTGGAACAAACCCAGTGTTTAGTCTCAGGTATCATATTCAACTTACAATTGGAATGTTTGCACCTTACTGTTTCGTAAGAAAGATTATGTACTTTAATTAGACTTGGGTAAAGGCTTGCAAAATCTAGAACTGCAACATCAAAATAGACACCACTTTTAGGCTCAACAACGATTCCTCCTTTATACTTCTTTCCTTTAATAATAGCTTCAGATGCCACTGACTGTTCTTTACCTTCCAGGTCTCCTCTTCTCGGGATTAAGGCATTCTGTTGTCTGTGTTCAAAATACATCATACTTCTTATCCAGTTTGACACTGAAAGTCTTGCTACATCATCAATTGGCATCTTTGCTACTCTAGAGATAACTAGAAGGAGTTTCATGAGGAGGTCATCACTGAAACTTGTCAGCCCATATGTTATCTTAGAATCCTGATAACAATACTTGGCTAATTTGTTATATGGCAAATCTCCAATTGTACCTTCAAATTGTATCTTTCCTTCGTTGAGTAGAGCTTTACTTACTCCATTCAAAGTGTGATCAGTATATCTATTATTGAAGGCGTAACCTTGTATTGAACGGTTATTGAATGTCTTATACAAGTCGATATGAATGCCGGGTCTTACATATGCTACATTATTTCCTAAGGATATTGGTATTTCTTCTGACTTGAACCCATTTTTTAATTTCAAAGCACGGTGATATAGATAGTTAAGATCAAAGTCATCACCGTTGTATGTTAAAATAAAAGGGTACTGAACTATGTGCTTAAAGACTTCGGAAAGAAGGTCTTTCTCATCATCAAAAAATATGGTTTTAAAATCTTCATTCTTATTTTTTTCGTTTTGTACACATTCCTTCCTTCTAAGGACCAGAACCTTTCCAAGACCATCACTTCCTACCAAACTAACTGCAATCACTTCTTGACCAGCTTCGTTTGGGTCAGGTATCCTGTTTTCCTCTTCCGGTACTACTTCTATATCAAGTGCAAGTCGCCTTAATTCTGGAAGAGGTTGACTTAGGAGTCCTGCCCATTCTTGGATACTTTTTTTGAGATATGACTTAGCTTTTTCTAGTGTTTTTTCAACTCCTTTTTGCATTTCCTCAGGAAGTTTATGCTTAACAGGAACTATTTTTGATTCCTTTATTCTATAATGTGCACCAATTGGAAATCCTTTATCATAAAGATAAGTTTCGTAATATTTGATATCGGCTTCCCATGATTCTACTGTATCTCTTATACTTTTTCTATTAAAACCTCCTCCTATGGCAAGCGGGTCCGTAGCAATAATTTTGAACATGCCTATCTCTTTATCAGTTATGAGGTCATTTTTTTTAATATTCTCGATATCTTTTATATCTGGTCTTTTTTTAATATCATTAATTGTTTCATCAGATATCGATTCAATTTTAACTAAACAGTATGGTTTATGGTCTGTATTATCGTACCAATAATGAATTTTTTTTGTTTCGGTGTTGTAAAACTTTAGTGCAGCCACTTTTTTGTTTCCGTTATATGTAGCTGAAACCAAAATGGATTCGCTAAGATTGATGGTGCTTTTTTCTGAGCTTTTCATCTCAGAAACATAGTCTTGTGTCTGTTTTGTCTTCAATACTTAATCCAATGCTGTATATTTTAATGATATATTTGCTTTGGATATTGTTTAGTACTATCTTTAATGTGATTATTATGTAAAAGTGTTAATTATTTTGATTTTATGGAGCAATGGTTAAATTCTGATGTCTTGAACCGTAATTAGCGAAATGAATATGACAGGCGGAAGAATCTCAAGATTTTCACAAATTACAGCATTATTGTTCTTAGTAGCAGGTATATTTTGGTTTTCAATTGCATTATTACAACAAGGTGATTTGCTACTAGTTCTACCAGGTATTGCCAGTTTATTTTCTGCGGTGTTACTTTTTATGCGGAAAAAAATAGTTATTCTGAGAAGTGTATCATTAGCTACAGGTTTGTACAACCTTCTAATATTCGCATATCACGCTTACTCAGCATTTTTGCTTATAGATTCAGGTTTTACTTCATTTGCTTATTTGGCAATATTGGGCTATTCCTTGGGAACTGTTACATTTCTTTTCTTACTTCTTAAGGTGCA
>CAJXHA010000345.1 GCA_913053615.1 uncultured Bacteriovoracaceae bacterium
AAAAGAAATGAATATATAATAACTAAAAAGAATGAACACAAAGAAATCCTTGATGAACTTGACTTTAAAATAACAGAAATTGAGAAGTGTATAAACAACACTAATGAAGAAGTTGATAGTAACTTATATCTTGAAAAGTACTTTAGAACATTAACTGAGCATTTAAAGTGTCACGGATACATAGGGGCTCTTGAACCTGACACAAGAAAAGTTAATATACTATCATGCATAGGTTATCCTGAAGATATTAGGTCTAGGATAATAAACGGTAAGATTTACGCCAACAAAGAGAATAAATATGGCCCTTTACCAGTTTCAATAAATGAAAAAAGAACTGTCATAATTCCTGACATAACGCTTTGGAAGGACTTACTTCATGAGTACACAATGTACTTTTTTAAAAGATGTGGCACTAATAGCTGTACAGCTATCCCTATATACTCAAAAGACCAAGTTTGGGGAGCAATGTTTCTAGAACAAAACTCTGAAGATCGTTTTACAGAAAGCAAGAGAAATATATTTGACTACATATCAAAACGAACAAGTAAGTTTATTTCATTACTTGATCTAAAGTCTATAGAAATTAAAACAAAGCAAGTTTTAACAGAGTTTATTCCTGATCATGCCGTAGATTCTTTAATTTCTGAAGGTTCTTATGAAGAAAGAGATGAGGGATATCTTATTATGATTGATTTATGCAGTAGCACAAAAATAAGTAATCGCTTAGGTGAGCCTGCATGGGAAAAAGCGATGAAAGAAGTTCTCGATAGTTTGAATCATTCAGAACTTTATGGTTTCCAACTTGCTGAGTTTAAATGGGATGCTATTTTTCTAACAATGAAGTGTCAAAAAATAGACAAAATAACAAATATTTTAAAGTTACTAACAACTGAATTAAAACCAATGATAAATGAAGTATACGCCAAACATTTTGGTCCGGAGTTTCCAGAGTTTTTAAATCCTAATACTAATAAAGCGAGAATTTGCTTAGTTTATGGAGATATCACAAGAGGTGTCATGCCTGGTCCTCAAAAGTCTTGGACTTTTACAGGAAAAGAAATTGCTAACGTAATAAAGCTCGAAGACGAAGCCAAGTCGTTAATGCAAGATAATCCATATTCTTTAATTTTTACAGACTCATCGACAGAAGTAAGTATTAACTGGAGTAAGACATCAAAAACTGTTCCTTCCAACAATCGAGAAATTTATATTCTTTCAAATTACTCTTGGTCAGATATTCCAGACAAACAAGATTTAGAAGGAACTAAAGCCGCCTAAAAAACTTAATATAAAACACTGATAAAATATAACCAATCGAAAGAATTAATAGATAAACGCTCGTGTTATTAAAGAAGTAACCATATATAATTGAAATGGGGATTCCAGAAGAAATTAATAAGTTTGACAAGCCACTTGGTAAGTTCTTAACACCTTCAACATATCCTTTTTGAATTAAAAAAACTCCTACTGAACAAACTCCAATAATTAATAAATATGTTAAGCTAAAACTTAGCTTTTCATTATTAAAAATAAATCTGATCGATGTAATTATAAATATAAAAAAACCTGAAATTGTATATGAATAATTTGAAGGAAGCCTGCTAGAAGTTATTCTTAAGAATATTTGGGCTAACGTAAACATCAAAATCAATAAAAACAAGGAATACCCAATGTTTAATGTCTCGATTTTCACGCAAACGATTAATACAAGAAATATAAATGAGATATTATTTAATATTAAATTTTTTATATTAATTGATGTTGGTATCCCACTTACAATTAACAAACCTAGAGTGGGACTTATCGCCTGTGATATTAAAACATCTGAAACATTCAACTTCCCTGAGTTTTCATAAAAGTAAACTATTATTGTTCCCATAACAGTCCCCCATAAAGCGGGATAGACATAGGTTTTATTTATATTTTTTAAAATTTTGACATTCTTTGCCAATAAAAAAACTGAACATAATAGGTAAGAAGAACCAAGAAAGAATGAGCTCAAGGTACTACTAACGACTTTAATCCTTAATAGCTCTAAAACTAAAATGTTTGTTATAATTGCTGAGAATAGTAAATAAACATATTTAAATTGGTTTTGCATGTATATACTCAAATGTATAAGACATATTATACATTTTATTTGTTTTAAACTCTTTCTCCCACCTTTCTTTTATTTTAAACTCTTCTTCATTATATAAGTCTGTACCTTTTAAACAGTCCCATATAGGGAAAAAAACTTTCGAGAAGTTTTCTTTGCCTAATTTATATGAGTCGAGATTATTTTCATAGTGACCAATAATTTCATATCCATTTTCTATAAAGTACTGTGGAAGATCCTTTACGATATTCCTATTTCCACCTCGTCTTGATTGAAATGTATTTGTTTTGTTATTTATTTCAATAATTGAATCTTCTAATGGTTCAACTTTAATTGAGTCACTATGAATATCTATAATTAAAAGGCTAGACGTCGGAAAATTAGATTTAAAAGAGTTTAAGAAGTTTGAAATTTCTCTATGATTCATATGTTGAAGTACAAATCTTAAAGTGAATAAAGAGTTATTTAATTCTAGCTGGGACTTTAAATTACTTAAATCAACAATATCACTCTCTATATACTTAATAGAATCATTTGAGTTAAAGTCAATACAGCTTTTAAGTAGCTCAGGGTTTCGGTCTACTCCAGTGCAACTTCCTAGTTTATAGTGATTACCTAAGCAATTTAAATAAACACCATTACCAGTTCCTAAATCTACAACACTAGAAAAGTATGGAATGATTTTATTCAAGATAACAATATCACATTTAAAAAGCGTCTCCGCTTGTTCTTTAAGTCTATTTTTTTCTAATTCTAACTTCTTCTCATCTTTTAGAGTATAACTTTCTGACCGATTCATTACTTCACCTTCCAAATATATGATATCACTGACGAGACTATTTTAGAACGGGCACTTAACCGAGTATTAAAGTTGGGAATTAAACAAAATTTCTTAGATTCCGATAT
>CAJXHA010000346.1 GCA_913053615.1 uncultured Bacteriovoracaceae bacterium
TGATGCATAATAAACAACTTGGCCTCCATCATCAAAACTACCGCTTAGATCAAGTTCAACTTGTCCTAAATCATTAAGTGTGTATTGATAGTCTAGATAAGGCCTTGTGTTAGTTACATCATATTCAAAAATTAATGTATCAGTATCATTTAAAGTATCTGATATGGTAATTTCAACTCTCCAAAGACCTAATTCATAAAATGAAAGATAAGCTGTATTATTACTTGTTTGAGTTTCAAAGTTTAATTCATTATTTAAAAAGACTTTAAACTGATAATTTACAATTTCTCCACCTTCAGAATATGAATTAGTAAAGTCATATCCAATTTGCCAATTTCCCTCAGGCTTAAAGACTTCTTCTGCTATTAAGAATACAGAGTCAGTTTTAATTTTTTCAAAATCAAATGAGTAAGATAGCTTTATTGGCTTAGTAAATTTATTTAACCAGCTTTTGTGTTTTTTATTCTTAGATTTAAATTCTTTTTCAATTATAATTTCTAAATTTAGGCCATAGTTTCCTGCTACTAATTCATTTATATCTATTTGCACTAAGTCTCTATCGGCTTCATTAAAAATTTGTGCTTGCAAGTAATCTGTATTGTTTGTAGTTTCACTATTTATAATATACTTTGCATCTTTTAAAACATAATTATATCCCTTATTAAAAAAGCGACCTTTTTTATAAGTAATAGCAATGTTTAAAATATTAGGGTCTTCACTCTCTAACAGAATGACGTCAATATGTTTATCTGCGATCTTCTTTTTGATATTCTTAATAAAGTTTTTAAATTTGTGCTTATGATTCTTTATGTGCTCTTTTAAGTTTTCACTTTGAGAATAGAGATTACTTCTTAGAGCAGTTTTCTTTTTATATTCTTGCATCTTACAAGCAAGTCTAGATTTTCTTGTTTCTTTGATTACTTTATATTTAAGTTCTTCAAAATTGATTGTGTCTTTGTGACTAGCAAAAAGAGAAGAACATAATAGTACGAGTAACATAAAAAATTTCATTTAAACCCCTCAGGATACGTGCAATTGATTTTTCTAAAAGAGTGTCTTGTAGAATATCGTTTGATTTAAATAACTAAATCATTGTACGACACCTTTCGTCGGTCAAAATCAAAAACATAAACTCACTCAGAACTTAAGGAAATTAAGAATTCAATGATAGAGGGGGAGTTGCTTTGGTATTCCCGTCGGAATATTCAATTAAAGTGCTGGAATTGTTGCTATTTTGATTTTTTTTTGAAAAATATTAAATAAAACGACAAATAAGTGCTTCTAGGGCAAGATTGGAGTGTGTTGAAATTATTATAAATAAGTTAAATGTGGCAAATATTTTTGCCGAAATAGAAAATGTGGACAAAAATTTAGATAAAGTTGCTCCTGTGATTAAGCCGTTAGAGAATATCTATCTCTTAGGTTGGATTGCTTTGCAAAACATAAGATTGAAATGAGTTCATTGTTTGTAGGTAAGGTGGATTCTATAGGTTAGAGTGACTTAAACTTCGATATATAATTTGAAAAAGGGGCTTTTGTGTAAATAAGAGATACCTTCTTGCTTGTATTTTAAGTGTAGAGCATTTTATCCTTAAGTGGAATCTAGATAAGCGTATAGAAGAGGAATAGGTCAAAATTTAAAGAGATATTGAAATCTGATTAATGGTATTAAATGACATCCAAAAGTCACCTCCGACTTGATATAGGTAAATTTCAAGTACTCTCTACTGGCTTAATCACAGGAACATATTAAGGGTTCTTTTTTAAGTTTATTTTATTTGCCTTTGGGATTATGTGTATCTCAGATGTTGATTTATCTTTATTGTTAAAGAAGCCTAGTGACCAGTGCTGTGTATATTCCTCCATATTTTCTAGATATTTGGTAGAGATTTTATTATTTGAATAATTTATGGCCACAAAAAGATAGTTATACTTCTGAAAATCTGGGTTTGAAAAGATTGCCTTAATTCCCTTGTTTTCTCCACTAAATATAAAGTGATGAGTAAGTTTTTTTGTTTCTGTTAATTCTTGGTTGAGAAAAATTGTATTGTTGCTATAAGAAAATAAATTCTTATCATAGTGCCAACCTGTATCGCTGTTAGATAAGTTCAAATTCATCTCTGAGAAGATATCATTAGGGGTGCTTGGTTCAAGAGAGTGGACACCTTTAGTTGGATCTATTTCACTAATATAGTATTGTTGGTCGTTGAGTGTTGTAAAAACAAAATTAGAAGATGGCAAATTATTGAGAGTTATCCTTGAGCTGCTAGGTACTTTAAATTTGATATGTCCATTTCCTATAAAGTAAAACTCAGAGTATGTACTGTTGGAACTTTGGAAGTCATTTAGAGATATTTCAGCTTTATTTGTCCCAATTCCAATAGTAAATAACTTTTCTTTTTCTCTATAGAGTTCATCATAAAGCTTCGCTCTTATAAAATGTATTCCTTCTGTCTTAGGAAGTTTAAGTGAGATTGTGTTATTATCTTTTAAAGTCGCAGATAACTCCTCTCCTGTTGATGAGTCAAATTCAGTTAGACCAAAGTTTATTGCGCTGTTATCATCAAAACTTAAATTTATATAACTTTCAGGTCTATGAAAACTAAGGTCATTTAAACCTATAATTTCTTTGTCAGATACAACAGAGGTTGGGTCTCTGTGGTCTATAATATTGATATCCTTTGAGCAGTCTTTTGTCTCTCCATCCTTATTAGACATCGCAAACCTAACATTCTTTATCCCATCGCTTTTGAAGCTATATACGAAATTTTTTTGATTAGAAGGGTAGGTGATCTCATTACCTTCTATGTATAGTTTTTCTGAGGTGATATTGGTGCCATTAAAGTTTCTGTCTATTTCAATGAGAACTTCACCAACGTAACCGTTAGATTTGGATACAAAGTTCCCTGTAAAGTCGAGTGAGCATTCGGCAGTATTTAAACTATTCTTAGTTACTGTGAATTGTTTTGTAACACTAGATTTGTTACCACTT
>CAJXHA010000347.1 GCA_913053615.1 uncultured Bacteriovoracaceae bacterium
AGAACATGAACTTAATACAGAAAATGAAACAGGACTCGCATCACAGTATATTCTTCCCATTGCAAATAAGTCTTTTCCAATCACTGATTCCATTCCATTAAATCAAGGCCCACAAGAAGTGCGTATACCAGGTTTAGGCTTTGTTCTTGATCCAAATAATTTTAATATGCAAAATACTGATGCAATAGTTGAAAGTATAGACTTCACTGAGAATAATGGTTTTAGTGGAGTTAATTTAAATAATTTTAGACTCTCTGGTCTTACGGTTGATTTCTCAGAGTTTAGAAATGGCAATGAAAACCCAAGAGCACTTGTTTGCTCTCATATCGGTATGGATGTAAATACATCTTTTGCAATTAATATGGAAAATCAAGGCAACCAAACTGCAATTGGAATTAATGATTTAGACTTACAAATTGATTCAACGAAATCTAGTCGAATCTGTTTTAATATAGAGATCGACTTTGGTAATTTTCAAGTAAAGAGTATTGAGCGCTTAAATAATGACCCTATTCTTACGAGAGAACAGATTGATGATGCTCTTAGAAGTCCAAACCTAAGTTACGATCTTCCACAGAGTTCACCTTTAAGTTCTTTACCTACTGATAGGCTTAAAGAAACAATTGCTCAGTATGTAGGGCCTGTTTTTGCTTCACCTGAAATTTCAGGCAAAATAGAAACACCCATTATTGAATCTGTTCAAAACATTCTATCCTCACAAGTTAATGATTATATGCGAGCTCTTTTTGAATCGAATGCTCATGGTACTTTTGAATTACCTCCATTAAATTTACCTAATAATATGCTCGCCAGTACCCTGAATAATCATCTCGAGGGTGCCAATGAACTTATGAACGAAAGTAAAAGTTGTCGTAATATTTATAGAAGAGTGAATAATTTAATATATTGGAGCTTACAAAACGATCACTTTAGAGATGCAAGTGTTGCACAAGCAATGAATGAACTAAGTTCCAGAGTAGAAAATTATCCTCGTTGTCGTAATTATCGGGATATCTCAGATCGCTTAACTCTGCTCTCGCAAAGAGCGACACATATAACGCCAAAACAATCTGAAGCAGAGGCTCTCATAATGCACCAATTAGCACAATTAGAAGATGGAGAATTAAGTGTTGAAGTTTTTATACCAGAGCTTTGTAATGGTACATATAACGCCGCTCTCCTAGGTGGAAGTGAGCTTGCACCTTGTGAACAATTTCATTCTATGATGGATATAAGTTATATTAATAATTTTTTAAGCTCACAAAGAGACAAAGGAAATCTTTGTCAAATTCATCAAAATGGAATGTGTGGTTTTCGCATAATGGATCATTCTGATAGTGAAGAAGATGATGATACGACACCAACTTTTGGTTGTGAAGATATTGCTAGTGTTGATTTAAGAATGATGGAAAATGGCAAGTTAAGAGCGACTGCAAATTTAAATAATTGTCAGGCCGCTGGAAAAAGTATTCTCATTACTAGTCTTGGCTCTTTTGAGAATACAAATTTTCAAATTGTATTTGATGTTGAACTCAAAACAGATTGTCCAAATGGACAAAAAGCTTGTTTTGATTTGGATTTTAATGAAGACCTTCTCACTTACTCAGGCCGTCTTGAAAGTAATTGGTTTGAAGGCTCAGTGAGAGAAGAGATAATAAAAAATCTATCAGAAACTGAAGAGAACTTTGAAAGAACATTCAATGATTTTCCTATTAATAATATGCTACAAGGCCTAGATGTTGATCGCTTCTTTGGGGAGCCAGTTGCTGGAAGCCCAGGATACTTTGGTGTTTGCCTTGAGGTAAATCAAGAAAATGAAACAGCTAACCGCTTTTGTGAATTAGCTCGTCTAAGATTACCAAGAGGGCATAATGCACTTGCTAATTGCCCTTAGGAATTTATTTAATCATTAAAAGATTGCCATTAGGTTCAGAATCATAAAGATAAATAAATTTATTCCCTATTATTTCCATCCCTTCTAATTTTAAATAAGCAAAAGGAACGCTCTCACTAATTATAGCTTGCTGCTTAGATGCTTTATAACGCCATAATTTTGCATTATTATCATCAATTGGCTCAGACTTACCACTTATTATAAAGTACTCACCTTTTTTAATTTCAAGACTGCGAATCCCCTCTCCACCGAGATCAATTAGCTCTTCTCTATGCTCAAGAATAGTTTTATTTTCAAAAAACTCCTTGGCATTAAAACTCTCAATGATTGCTTTTCCCTCAATTAAAGGTGCTCGGTAACCAATATAGACCTTTCCATTATAAGCGGCCAATCCTTCAATATTTACACCATTTTCTTGCAGTGGCTTACGATAAAAAGGTTTAAATGTATTTGAGTTTTTTAAATGTTTTTTTAAATTCTTTTTTATCAGTTCAATAACATTTCCATTGCGATCAAGCAGAATACGAAAAAATACATAACGGCTTTTTTGATATTTAAATGATTTACGTGAAATACCATGAGAGCCAATAGCATAGAAATACTTCCCATCATTAGAGAGGCCTTCGATATCATTTTCTTTTTTATACTTACCTAGATCGATACTCTTATTAGATATAAAAAGTTTATTTCTTTTAAATTGTGCAATTTGAATAAGATTAGTTTCATCACTTGCTAGTAAACAAAGTTTACGCAGACAACTAATAGCACTTAAATCTAAGTCCTCAATAATTGTGCCTTGAACCTCAACCCTTGTTTGGCCTAGAGTTAAATAAGAAGTAAAAATAAATAAAATTAGTATTATCTTTTTCATAAACTGAAACATAGGTGAAGAATGCTCAGTTTCCAAGTGTAATTTTTACACACTTTCACTAAGCATCTGTAAACACTAAGTAAACATAAGCATATGCTCAGCCTATAAGAATGTAAAAAAAAGGGCACCCAAAAGGTGCCCAAATACTGTTAAGATTTGATTAAATTTTAATTTAATTGATAAGTGATAGTTGTGTAGTCCGCTGAAGAATGACACCAATCATA
>CAJXHA010000348.1 GCA_913053615.1 uncultured Bacteriovoracaceae bacterium
GAGTGCGAGAGAAAATAAAAGTATATTTTAAGGAGAAACCATGAGTGAAGTAAACACGATTGATCAACTATTAGATGAGATGTGGAAAGACTATATAAAACTGAATCCGGGTGCACAGAAAATTGTTGAACTATTTGAGGCCCGTGGGGATAAAGTTATAAATGATCACATTGCTCTTAGAACTTTTAATTTAAAAAAAGTTGGAATTGATGCATTAGCGAAGCCATTTTTGGCAAGTGGATATGTTGAGAGTGGAGAGTATCACTTTGAAGAGAAAAAACTTTATGCAAAACACTTTCAGCACCCAGATAAGACAAAACCAAAGATTTTTATTTCAGAACTATTAGTAGAAAAATTTAGTGATAAATTACAAGCAACTGTTAAGAAAATTGTTGAACAAATTCCAGCTGAAAATATTGAAAAATTTGACTTCACTTGTAGTGGGAGAAGTTGGGAAGTTGCAAGCTCAACCTATGAAGAACTATATGCAGAATCAGAATATGCAGCATGGTTAAGTGCTATTGGATACAGACCTAATCACTTTACGGTTTTTGTAAATGAGCTGGAGAGCTTTAAAAGCCTAGAAGAATTAAATGAAGCATTAAAGTCTGCTGGCTTTGCTCTTAATGACTCTGGTGGAGAAATAAAAGGAAGTGCTGATGTTTATCTTGAGCAGTCTTCGACAAAAGCTGATAAAATAACTGTTAATTTTTCTGATAAAGAAATGACGATACCAAGTTGCTATTTTGAATTTGCAAAGAGATATCCGCAAGAAAATGGTGAATTATATCAAGGTTTCGTCGCTAAAAGTGCAGACAAAATCTTTGAATCAACAAATAGGTAGGAATGCAAGAAAGTATACTCGTAAAATACATTGGCAATGATGAAAAGTATTGGGCAAAAATAAAACAATACTTTAATAGGGACTATAAACATTTAAAGCTAAGGTTTATAGAGAAAAATGTTGGCGAGTATGATCGAGCAAAAGATTTATTTATTTCAACTTATTATGAAGAGCCAGATATAGTCTATGTTGACCTTTCTCAAAACTATGATCAAATGCTCTCCCTTTTAAAACTCTTATGTCGAAATAATGTAACGAGACTGAAATCAACGGTGGCACTACACGAGTTAAGACTTGGACGAACCTCTCTAATGAGTGCAACTCTTGCTGGGGTGAGAATTAATCATTACAAATCAAATGAGATGAGTGATGTTGTCTATGATCCCATCTCTTTGCTGGATGTTAATTTAGCAGTCAATCCCCAAACTGTGCTTGGAAAAGAATTAGATAATATTCAATACCGACAAATACTAAGATTAGGATATATTGATGATGATCACTTTCGAGTTGAGTCAAATTCTCCTCTTGTTGAAAATGAGTTTGTCGAATTAGATGACCATCCACTAAGGGGAGTCATGAACTCAAAGCGCTTCTTAGTTGAATCAGGTGAAAGTAGTGATCTCTATTATAATCAACGTTATTCTTATAAGTTAAAATATACGTTTATTGATAATCCACTATTTCGTTCTACCGAGGAGAGTTGGAAGCTATTTAAAAAATATAAAAATAACCCACTAGCTTATGAAGAAGATACTAAGAAAGATTATAAGCAGCTTGTGGAAGACATGAATATCCGTCGTCAAAAATTCTCTGAAGTAAAAGCTAAAATAAAGAAATGGGTAGAAGACTCTGATGTGGATGTTATACCTAAAAGACTGAAAATTTTAGTTATCGATGAGTCTTTAGAGATGTTTAAAGAATTAGATGGAACTCCTGAGAGCTTCCCATATTCAATAAATTTTCAAACTCACCTTATGAAAGATTATTATCAAGTCAAGAGGTCAAAACCACACCTCATTATTTACCATTACGAAAAAGAGGGTAATAATGAGTCCGTATTAAAGGGGATTGTTAAAACAATTAGTGCCTTTTCTGACTATAACCCAATAATTTTAATCTTTAATTATCATGATAACTCGACACTTTTAAAAAGCCTTTTAGATTATAAGAATATCCTTACCTATAGAAATACAATCGACCTGGCGATCGTTAAAGAATGTGCAGAAAAGCTAGATGCTAAATTTAAAATAAGTAATGTTAGAGGAAAAGTATTTTACAAAACAAATGATCCTGAGTCAGTTTTGACAGTGAGTCGCAAGGCCAAGATTGTCGCAATTACAGAAAGTGTTGTTTATATTCAAACAAAATATAATATTCCTATGTGGACTCCATTTATTGTGGACGAGCCAGTACAAATGCTAATAACAATTGTTCCTATTAAACAAGACTCACCAATGTTTGGAAAAGAAAATGTATATTGTGGAATAGTCCACGGTGTGGGAGAGAAAGAAAAGTCTAGGCTTAGAGTTCTCGTCAATAAGTCTCTTGAAGACTATGAAGCGAGTAAGTAATTATCTAAGGCTTAAAACTAACGTATCTTAAACTATCACCAAATCTTAACTTTAACGCTGTTGCAACAACTGCATTAATTTTGGCCTTACCATTGTCTAGAATTTTTACTTTACCTAAACAGCACTTAAAATTCTCACTACCTGTTCTTGATATAATAAATGTCTCGCTTTCAAAGTCATCATTAGAAATCTCTTCAATTTCAACGACACTTGATTCTTTTAAAGCTCGAACATTATCGAGTCTGGCCTCAAGCACTGGACCTGGTTCAAATATTCCGACTAATCCACAAAATTCAAAGCCTTCTTGAATGAGTATATGTTTGGCGGGTTCTGTGTGAGGGTGAACTTCTGCGACTACCTCTTGTGCCTCTGGAGGTAATAGATCCACCAGAATAGGGTACTCAGGCATTAGCTCTTCAATAAATTTCTTATCTTTCGTGTAGAGATAATCAGCTTCAGTAAATTTCATCTTTAAATACTTGCTTCCCACAGCATCCCAAAAAGGAGAACGACCTTCGCTATTTACTCTTCCTCTCATTTCAGCAATAACAAGGTC
>CAJXHA010000349.1 GCA_913053615.1 uncultured Bacteriovoracaceae bacterium
GGTGGCCAGTTAGAGCTACACAATGTAGTTGGAGGTGGAGCGAGTGAAGGTGCGAACGCCATAGCTGATATTCCAATCGAAAGTATTGAAAGAATTGAAGTTATTAAAGGAGGTGCGGCTGCAACAATGTATGGCTCAGATGCCTCAAATGGCGTTATCCAAATTTTTACAAAGAGTGGTACCGCAGGAAAAACAAAATTCACTTTTGGTATGGAAAGTGGTACAAAAGAACCAAAAACCGAATACTTTTTATATGATTCATCAAGTGATATTTTGTTTAAAAATGCACAAAGTAAGTTATACCGATTAGGTATCTCAGGAGGTAATCAGCGTATTCTATTTAATTTTTCTGGTAGTGCTTACGAAGATGATGGATGGTGGGCTGGTAATGGCGGCCCATCAGGTAATGGTGGTAACATGCAAAAAAAATATTCAATGAGAAGTAAGGTTTCTGCTAAAATGGACAATGGTTTAAACTATATTGGAAGTTTTGGTATGACTTCACATCAATACAGTCGTATTGGAGTTGGTGATAGTTATAATCCATACTCTTTAATAGAGTTTGGAACTTTAGGTGATATAGATACACTTGCAGCAGATAAGCTTAAAGAAATAAAAGATAGATATCAGAGGTGGATTGATGTCTCAGACTATCAAGTAAGAGTGAAACGCTTCCAGCATTCTCATAGTTTAGCATATAACCCAAGTGAAAAGATTAAGACACAAGTAACCCTAGGGATGGATATGAGAAGTTCTCGCAATACACAAATTGTTACTAATGAGGTGACTCGGTTTACAGGAAATGCGGGAATAGATGAAGGATATATTAATAAGTCAGAAAGATTCTTTTATGGTCTTAACGGTGATGCGCAAATTGCATACAACGATAATTTTGGTGAAATCTCATTATTAGCAAATGGTGGATATTCATTTTTTAATAATCATGATAACCAGTATCGAATTAATGCAATTAATGTGGTTGATGGATCTCGTTCAGTAAATAATTCTGCTGAAACATTTTCAAGTGATTATCTTCTTGCCGTTGCCAATTATGGATATTATGGTCAAGTAAATATTGGTTATAAAGATCGTTACTTTGTTGAATTTGGTATGCGGTCAGATGAGAGCACTGCTTTTGGTCAAGACTTTGGCGCTCAAACCTATCCTAAATTTGGACTATCCTACAACGTGGGTTCGGAGCCCCTTTTCAAATCAGTTGTTCCGGACTTTATTGTTTCAGATGCAAAATTAAGGTTTAGTCAAGGCTCTACGGGGAACTGGCCTAAGCCTTATCAGAATGAACGTACACTTACACCAAATTCTTATTTAGGAGGTAATGCCTTTACTTTTGATAATCCTGGGGATGCAACTTTAGGACCTGAGTATATGACCACGACTGAAATGGGCGCTGATCTTTCTCTAGTAAATAATAGGGTAAACCTAACTTTTACTAGTTACAAATCAACAACTGAAGATGCTCTTATGCCAACACCTCCATCTACCTCGTCAGGCTTGGGTTTGCAATTAAGAAATATTGGAACTCTTGAAAATACAGGTATTGAATTAGCTTTTGATGCAAATATCCTTAATTTTGCTGGATTCGACCTAAATGTCAATTACTCTTGGAATGACGTTGATAATAAAGTTGTTTCTCTTGGTGGTAAACCACCGGTTAGAGTTATGAACTTTGTTGGAATTATGGATGCTTATGCAATAGAAGGTAAACCAATAGGTGTTGTTAAGGCAAATTGTACTTATTTTGATGCTGATGGAAATATTGATTCCACAGTATTTGGCAAAGAGCTTGCTACAGTGGCTTCAAACACTTTTGGCAACTTTGGTCTATCGTTAAAATACAAAGATATTGCTACTCTCTATGTAGATGGTAGTTATCAACAAGGTGGACATCAGAGTTCACCCTTAGGGTTAATAAGGCTATTACTTGGAGATCCTTCAGGTGGTGGAATGATTGCTGAGAATATGCAAGGTAAAGCTTCACCATTTACTATGGTAAATCATTTTTGGTTTCCTACTGATTATGTAAAACTTAGGAATGTCACTTTAACAGTTAATGTTCCTACAAAATACATTGCTAGAGCCGGATTAAGTAAAGCGGAAGTATTCGTTAGAGGTAATAACCTTAAAATGTGGACAGACGCACCATTTGATCCTGAGCAGGAAAATGATTCGTTTGGAGCCCAACAAGGAGCATTGAATTTGACTTCTACGAATTATGGTCTTCTTTCGGTCCCCAAGTCAATTGATTTTGGTATTAATGTAACTTTTTAATCAAGAAATTATTATTGGAGAAACACAAATGAAAAAAATATTAATTCGAATTGGTTTTATGGGTGCTATATTGCTTACAAGTTGTGATATTCTAGATTTTAATGAACCAGATCCTAATCCGAACCTTTCAGAAGATGCTATCTTGAATTCTGAAAATTCAATGGCAGGTTGGGTTCTAGGTATTCAAAGACAGTTCATTGAAGTCCATAATGGGTATGTCGTAATGAGTTCATTGATGACAGATAATTATGATTTTCAAGGTGCCCAAGTGAATTCAGCATTAAATATACCTGAAGCACAATCATCATTTCTCGAAATGTATGAAATGTTACAGCCGCTTCATCAGCTTCGTGAAATGGGAAAATATGGAATAGAGACCGTATCACAAAGGGATGAAAATTCTACTACGGACCAATTAGCTTTTTGTCATTTCTTTATAGGCTTTAGCCACCTTATTCAAGCCGAGTTATTTACGATGGCAATACTAGAGCCAGATGGTGCTCCTGTGTCTCCAGCAGACGCTTTTGCAGCTGCAATCACTTCTTTGAAAACTGCACATGATGGAACCTCTGATGCTAGTTTAAAAACAAGATGCCTTTATGCTTTAGCTAGAGCATATTATGGTGCAGGAAATAAAAGTGAAGCCACAAAATATGCATCTCAA
>CAJXHA010000350.1 GCA_913053615.1 uncultured Bacteriovoracaceae bacterium
AGAGAATTTTCGAGTAATAAAAGTGAATGAACGAGTATTTAAAGATAAATACACAGTAAGTAAAAAATCAAGTCGTCATATTATAGCGTTTGGAGAAAAAATTAATGAATTTTTTGTACAGCCATATGAAATCGATGGAAGCTTTAAAATTATATTAAAGAACCGTGAAGGAGTTAAGCTTGCAGAGGAAGAGTTTAAAGTTCCATTGTTAGTAAGTCCTCAAAAAGAATAATAAGACAGTTTACAATAAAATTATCTGCGATTGCATCTGATCTAAGTGAAATGTTAGTTGCAATCTTAAATTAATAGGTACATATGACTATGATAAAAATAACATTAATTATTTTATTAGCTTTTAATGTTGGCTTTGCTGTAGAGATGTATTCAATTCTTCAAACAAGAGGAGAATTTGAAAACGCAGAGATTATTATAGATAAGACTAAATGCGACTCATCTTTTTACGAAATATATACTACTGATATTCAGAAATGTAGGTATAAATTTGATGAATTGAAGAATAAAGATAATAAATCAATGCAAGAATTAGAAGAAGTAAATGATTGTAAGGAAATGATTAAGAGTATTGAGGGTATAATAAATGAGTATAGTTCATTTTATAAAAAAGTCGAAAATACGAAGAACTTAATTTATGTTGAAAGTAAAAAGTGTGAAGGGAACTTCGATCGTTTGAATTATAATGAAATATTTATTAATGATTTAGAATTAGAGCCTGGTGAGTATGATGTCACGTATGAGATAAAGGCAAATCAATACAATTGTGAAGTCGAGGAAAAGTACCCTCTAAAATGTTATGGGGCAGAAGATTTTCGAGTAATTAAAGTAAATGAACGAGTATTTAAAGATAAATACATAGTAAATAAAAAATCAAGTCGTCATATTATAGGGTTTGGAGAGAAAATTAATAAATTTTTTGTGCAACCAAATGAAATCGATGGAAGTTTTAAGATTATACTAAAGAATCGAGAAGGTGTTAAACTTGCAGAGGAAGAGTTTAAGGTTCCTTTGTTAGAAACTACACAGGCAGAGTAAGAAATTGAATGTATACCTTCCCTTATTCGTAATTAATTAAAAAATAAAGAAAGATACATTTTGTATAATATGACAAGGATACTCTTTGAATAAATTTATAATATTTAGTCTTATTAGTTTTGCTATATATGCAGTTGAAGAGCAGGTGGTGTACTTCGAAGATACTATGTGTTCTCGTAAGGACTTGGTGGGGGATTTTACTGCATATACTTTAGAAGAAAATATTAAGGTTTATGAAAAACAAGATATTAAGTCTAAAGTTATTGACGTTATTTCTTTACCAATTTATTCAAAAACAAAGCACTCACGAGTTTCTTTAAGTGTTCTAAAGTCTTGTCATGATCAAGTTAAATACAAAAAGGGAAAAAACTATAATTTACATATGGTCGATATGTTCACATATGGCTTCTCTCAAATTGTTTTGGATGATAATAGTAAGGGATATGTTGATAAAGATAAATTCTTTTTTGTTGATGAATTTAATCAAAAGTTTTCATTAAAGCACTTGATGATGCGAGAGAAGAAAAAAAGTTAAATGAAATACATAGTCTTCTTTGTAAGAAGCTAAATAAAATAAAGACTGAAGTTGGTCTAAATAGGCTATATAATTTAGGGAAGTTAACATCTAATGATATAAGTAAAGGGAGTGATTTGTATGATGCTCTTTTTAGTGAGCTGTTTTTTGTTATTGCGATATTTACAAGTAGAGAAAACTACATGAAGTTGTTTAAATCAATTTATGGTGAATATAAAGAAAAAGACCAAGATGTTATCTATTAATATTTTAAAATTAATAGTATAGTTTCTTTCTCGAGGTTTTATTCATTTAATACGGTCTTTAGATATATCTTTGAGGATGACCCAGCTAAATTTATAAAAAAGTTAAATAAAGAGGAATGCAAAAAAATAGAATCAAACTCAAAAAAATCATCATCTAAATCTTAGTGAATTTTTATATTTTTTTTTATACGGCAATTGATTCTAACTCAAAACAATTCGTTTTAAGATTTCCGGTCTTGGTTTGGTTAGAAATAAGCAGATAAGTGCTGGGATGCCTAGGGTTAGGAAGTAGATTCCATTTTTTTCGATAAATGAACAGGCCAGACCTAGTGCCGCTGCACTTTCTATAAGCGCCCATGAGATTATATTTAAGGTCATGAATTTTGAGTAAAGAGTTTCAAGGTCTAGGTTGGTATTTTTCTTTAGTAATGATGGCATTTTTTGATTAATAGTATAGCCAATAATTAGATTGGAAAAACCAAAGACTAATAGGGTGAGGGTTATGGTATTAAAGTTTATGCCATCGATATTGCCCTGATTTAAGTAGAAGATGACAAAGCCGTAGACTAGGGTTGCAACGATAAAGGCGCTCCAGATGACGTTAATGACTTTGTTTTTTAATAATACTTCTTCTTTATTCATGGTTTTTATCCTTTATTTCAAAATCAAAATAGGTATCAGGGTATGGTTCGTTTTCTAGGGTAAAGTGCCACCATTCCATACTATAGTTTTTAAAGCCAGCTTCACTCATGACTTTGGTGAGGTACGTTCGCATTTCTTTTTGCTCTTTAGTGATATTAGAGTTTTCAGTATGAGAAAGCTCCCCGAAAAAATCGAATATTGTTCCAAAGTCAATGAGCTCTTTGGTTTTTTTATTTATTAGTCCCATGTCTATGGTTGAGCCGCGACAGTGGGTGCTTTTTTTACTTAGATAGCCGATTTCAAAAAGATCATTCTTGGTGAGGTTTGGAAAATATATATTTTGTAATTCGGTATTGATAGGAGTGTTTATCCAGTCTTGGTAAAAATATTTTACTGCTTGCATGGGTCTATAGGTGTCAAAGATGATGATTTCAAAGTTGTCTTTAAGAAAGTTATTTCTTGC
>CAJXHA010000351.1 GCA_913053615.1 uncultured Bacteriovoracaceae bacterium
TATAATTGCAAAAGTATAAAGATAATCAAAGAAATGGAAGGGGCGTTCTGTGTTTCCCACCAAATTTATAATGTAAGTATATCACAATAATCCTACATTGTGCGAAGTAGGTGCGAAGTGAATTGTTGTTTTTTCATTATTATTTTAACTCCATTACTAACTCCATTTGATATTTTTAACTCCATTTAACTCCATATCAGAATTGCAGACTCAAAGTATATCAGTCATAGTCGGCAAAACGACAAGCAGTACATCTAAATCGTCAGCAATACTTTTTATGAGTGATTGTACAGAATCACTTATGCAACCTCTTAAAACGCAAATTTGAGAACGACAATTATGGTGAGGCTGTAGGTAAACTGCTTAATATTCCAATCATAACGATTTATATTGTGTAACAAGTTGGAGTACACTTTATCCTGTATCGTGTTACCGATTTCAGTTCTGATATTATTAGAGAGTAATAAACAGAAAAGGAAAAAAATGAAAAACAAAATGAAAACAATACTCGTAACAGAAAGTGGACAAAATTGGTGTCTTTTAGAAAAGGAAACTAATGCACAAGTTTGGAAGATCACAGACAAAGGTTACAAAGAACTACTTAACTCTTACAAACCAAATATGATTGAAGATGAAGATATTTTAGATGTGGTTGATATTGGTGATGATGAAGTAAGAACATTATTTCAAACACCAACTGAATCTGACAATACTTTAGATCAATTTATGGAGAACGACAAAATGTCGTTAAGCTCTAATTTGAAAGGAAGTAAATAATGAGTAAAACAATATGGTCTAAAAACTTGGGGGGTAGTTTAAAAATCTACCACCAAGAGAGAAGTAAATATATGCAAATGCAATTTTATGTTTCTCCTCATTATTACATAAATGATAAACACAAAAAGAATGGTATGTTTGTTAAGTCTATGAAACCTATTACTGCTAAATTAGAGGCAGAGAGAGAGGCAAAGAAAATTCATAGAGAGTTTGATTTTGAAAAACATTATTACAATCCAAAGATAACGACATTTCATGATGTGGCTGTTTCTGCTTTTGAATTAAGAAAAAAGAAGTACAAAATAAAAGAGAGATTTAAGTTAAAAGATAATCCTACTTTTATCAGTACTGCTATTAAAGAATGGAATAGATATTTAAAAGAAATCAAACCTGTTTTTGGACACTTGAATATGAAAGACAAAGAAGGGTTGCAACAGACAATGTTTGATTTTGTAGATAATCTTACAACGACTACAAAATTGAGTCACAATACAATTGCCAAATATTTAAACATAGTTGGTTTCATTCAGAAACAAGCAATCAGTATGAATCTATTATCTTCAATGTGTGAAAATCCACCTCTTGAAAGAAGAACTAATCCAAGACCAGCATATAGAATGTTGGAGTTAAAAAAGATTACCGATCAGATAATGATAGAACATAAAGCAACGCAAGATTTATTTTATTTAGAATTGCATGATTATATCCAATTCTTAATTGCGTCACCGACTAGATATGGAATGGAAACTATTACTCTTAAAAAAAGTGATACTAAATTACTTCAAAATAAAGAGGGTATTAGAATACTTCACATCACTGCTAAAAATACAAAAACAGGAAGACATAGTTATGAAACTAGTCCTGAGTTTTTAGACAAATATGGAGAGAGAATACTTCAAAAACTAGAAGAACTGAAAGATGATAATTATATTTGGTTTACAGATACAGATAAAAACAGAACAACAATCCAAGAAAGAGTCAGAAAGAACTTTGTAAGAATATCAAAGAAATTAGGATTGTATTATTTCAATAATCATAAAAGACCAATGACCTCTATTAGACATGCAAGTATTCAAAGAATGTCTAAAGACGGAGTTCAAGATGTTCATTTAATTCATAATACATCTGAAAGTATGGTTAATAAACATTACCTACCTGAATCAGATGAAAGAAGTATTATCGCAAGACACGATAAGATTTATGCCAAAAGATTGAAGTCCATTAAATAACGACAATTCTTACTTTAGCTCCACTTAACGATAATTCCAATTGAGATTAGCGTACCGATATTTATTCCTTCCCGTACCGATTTGGAAGACTTTATTTGTATAAATACTTTTATATGTTTTTGAATACTTTGTTTTAAATAGACTTTAATCAACTCTCCTTGCTTGGTCTTAATCTACAAGGTTTCGGACGACAATATTTAATGAGGCTGTTATTGGTCACACTAATAACTTTTAATCATTAAAAAATAGATGCAGTAAAGGACTGTATGCTATTCCTATGAGTAAGAGAGAGAGAGTAAGAAGATATGAATACAGAAACTATTAAGCAGAGAATACAAAGATCATTATACGATCCACTTAACCAATTGGATACTGATCTAATAGTAGTTGCTGAAACGGGTAGGTATATGAGTTTCAATAAATTAACCGATAAGATCAAGATAATGAACTCAATGGTTAATAAGAAACTATTCGGTAAAGGGTTTAATCTAATGCCAAAGTTTGAGAGAGTAGCAATGACATACTTCAATCAGAACTCCCCAAAACTGCATACTCATTCCCATTTGATATTAAAGATACCAAAACATTTAGATAGAGATCATGTAATTGATCTAATGGATACTTGTTGGAGACATCTTCAAGACGACAATTTTGATAAGACTATGTTTAAGATTTATATGAAAAAAGTTGATGATGATGACGGTAGAAAAAGTAATGCAATTTATTCATCAAGACAGTTAAAAGATGACTACAAAGATAATGAATTTGGAATGTTTTAATGAGCAAAAGATCAAAGAGTCGCAAAAGAAAGAAATCTGCGAATAAATCAAGAAGAAGATAACGACATTTTGTCGTTGAGCTGTAGTTACTGCGATCACCCCACGCAAGAAATTGAATAAATATATAT
>CAJXHA010000352.1 GCA_913053615.1 uncultured Bacteriovoracaceae bacterium
CGGGAGATAGACAAGGTTTTGATGTCCCTACTAAGTTTTATGGAACTGACTTTCAAAAAGCTGTTTGGAAAAAGCTTGGTAAGATTGCCTATGGAAAAACTCTTACATATGGTGAGTTGGCCCAAAAACTTGGAAAACCAAATGCAAGCAGGGCCATTGGTGCAGCTTGTGGCAAAAATCCTATAGCGATTATGTATCCATGTCACCGTGTCATCGGTAAGAGTGGAGCGCTCACAGGCTTTGCTGGTGGAATTGATCTCAAGAAAAAACTCTTAAAGATTGAAGGGCATATTGTTTAATTTGAAATTTGAAAAGTTTCCTTTACCTTAAAAAAATCTTTAAACTCCTATGATAAATTGTTAGATTGTCTCTATCGGAGAAGATCATGATTAACGTTTCAAATGTATCCAAAATTATGGGTGGAGTTCCTCTTTATGAGGGAGCAACTTTTCAAATTAATCCAGGTGAAAAAGTAGGGCTCGTTGGACCAAATGGTGCAGGTAAGACAACTTTTTTTAATATGATTACTGGACAGTACAAACCAGATGTTGGGCAGGTTAGTCTTGCCAGTGGAACGACTCTTGCCTACTTCTCTCAGAACGTGGGGGAGATGAGAGGGAATACTGCACTAGAAGAAGTTATCTCCGGACGTGGTAATTTAAGTGAGATGCAAACTCAATTAAGGGCCTTTGAAGAAAAACTTTGTGATCCAGATCTCGATCCTGATGAAATGAATAAAGTCTTGGAAGAGATGGGAGAGGTTCAAACTAAGTTTGAAGAACTTGGTGGGTACGATATTGAGTCTGTCGCTGCTGAAATTTTAAGTGGTTTAGGTATTGGAGTTAATGATCATCATAAACCTGTTGAAGATTTCTCTGGTGGATGGAAAATGAGAATTGCCCTTGCAAAAGTACTTATTACTGATCCCGATGTTATTTTAATGGATGAGCCTACCAACTATTTAGATATGGAAACAATCCTTTGGTTAGAAGAGTGGTTAAAAAACTTTAAGGGTGCACTTTTTATGACTTCACACGATCGTGTATTTATGAATAATGTCGTGAAAAAGATTGTTGAAGTAAGTCCAAATGGTGTTTTTACTTATGGTGGAAATTACGATTTCTATGAAAAAGAAAAAGAAATAAGAAAAAAACAAAATGAAGCTGAGTTTGCAAGACAGCAATCAATGCTTAAAAAAGAAGAAGAATTTATTGCAAAGTTTAAAGCACGTGCAAGTCATGCGGCTCAAGTTCAATCAAGGGTAAAGAAAATAGAAAAGATTGATCGTGTTGAAGTGGAAGCTGATCTTGAGAAGATGTCGATTCTTTTACCTGAGATACCTCGTGGAGGTAATGATGTCTTTATTCTTAATGATGTTTCAAAAGCATATACTTTAACAGATGGTACAAAGCTAGAAGTATTCAATGGATTAAATGCAACAATAGAAAGACAAGAAAAGCTTGCAGTCGTTGGTGTTAATGGTGCTGGGAAATCAACTCTTTTAAAGTGTATGGCCGGCAAGCTAAAGGCCGATAGTGGAGAAGTTAAAATTGGGCCAAGTATTAATGCTGGATACTTTGGTCAATTCTCTTTTGAGAATTTAAATATGAACCTTTCTGTTTTTGATCAAGTAAAACAATTAATGCCAAATGCAAGTGACGGCTTTATTCGTAATTTACTTGCGGCGTTTTTATTTAAAGGGGATGAAGTCTTTAAGACTGTTAAGGTACTATCAGGAGGAGAGAAGTCTCGTGTGATTTTAGCAGGTCTTTTAAGTACCCCCCATAATTGTTTGATTTTAGATGAGCCTACCAACCACTTAGATATTCATTCACGTGAGGTTCTCTTAGATGCCTTAAAGCGCTATGAAGGAACTATTGTTTTCGTTTCACACGACCGTTTCTTTTTAAAGGAATTAGCAACAAAAGTCTTACTGGTTGATAAGGGAAGTACTTATTTATTCCCTGGTGGCTATGAAGAATTTATAGAGAAACATCCTCACTAACTCACTTTATTAGTGGCAAAGCGACACCGAAAAAGCTTTTTTTGCTTAGAAAAGCTTAAGACAAGTGCGTCATTCTTAAAAATAACTTACTTCCACCGTATAAGCTTGATTAATTGGATCACTCTTTATAACTTAGCTCAAACGGAGGATTGTATGTTAAAGAAAATTATTTTACCAATCGCTATTCTTTCTTTTGCTGCATACGCAGAAGACACAGCGGAAATCAACAAGACATCTAAAGATGTAGAAATCAAAGCAGAGAAGAAAACTGATAAAGCGGATGAGCTTATTACAAACAGAAGATTTAGAGCAAGTAATGGTTCTTTATCTAGCCTTTCAATGAACACTAGTATTACTTATAATGGTGGCTCTCTTGAAAAACCATTTGCAGCTGATAGACCAAATATCTCAAATGCTGGTGATACTACTAGTATTGCAGGTATGAGTGGTACAGTTAACGCAAGTTACAGACTTAATACATTAAACAGAATCAATCTTGGTGCTGGTATGCAAATGCTTGCTCCATTTAATAATAGCATTGATACAAAAGATCCAAGAGCTGAAGAAGAATTTGATAAGAACCAAGGTGAATTAGATGTTTCTAATCCATACTTATCTTATACTCATATGAATAAGTTCTTTGGTGTTCAAACTATTATGTCTGCTGGTATTACACAATATACTGCTGATAACCTAGTAGATTATGGTTACCAAAACTCAGTAGATTTATCTGTAAACACTATGTATAACTTTGGTGGTTCTGCATTCTCTATTGGTGTACTTGGTGTTTACTCAAAGTACTTCTTTAATAAAGATGATGAAGATCTACAAGCTGCTCAAAATGATGTTGTTTGGGGATTCTTACCACAAGCTG
>CAJXHA010000353.1 GCA_913053615.1 uncultured Bacteriovoracaceae bacterium
CTTATAAATAAGTAATGAAATACATATAAATAATGTGAAAAGAAAGCGTATTAATAATTTATCAAATACTTCATTCATAGTTTACCTTGTGGTTGTATAAAAATTCTTTTTAAAATAATTCTTTAAATATTCTTTAATATCCATGGTTGCTTTGTTTTCTTTGGCAAAGAAACTAGGAAAGCTCTTCTTCGTAATCTTTCCATCGATACCAAATTCATCATTAAAACCAAGAAAGGCCTGTTGATTTTTCTCAGCAACTTTTATGCGATCATAAAATTTCTCTGTAATATCTAAGTCTTCAATTCCTAAGTACTTAGGAAGGTAGCGATATGCTCTGTGAAAACGCCACTCTTTCATCTTGGTACTCTTATTATATTGCCAATTACCAAAGCTACGATCACCTATGAAGACACTGCCTGGTGGAAGTGGTGTGAAGTCAGCAATATTCTCAGAATTTCGATGCATGATAGAGAGTCCAATATGTTTCTGATGTTGAAGCATGAAGTTTCTTGAGACTCTGACAATTAATTCTTCATAGGTTTGAAAGCCATAAACCACACGGTACTTATGATAATGAGTTTTAATGATGAAGCCTGTCGCATGGGTATCAGTGAGAATTACTGAAAGTGGTGCACCTCTAATTAGCTCAGAAAGACTTTCCTCATTCGTGACATAACTAATTCCTAATTCACTAGGAGATAAACTTTTGGAGAGTCCCAAGTAGAGAAAGATCAAGCAAACATATATGATGATCTTATTTGCACTCATTATTTTTTGACCAACTGTCGAATTTCTTTTTGAGCTTTTTCATCTAACTCGTCAAAGTAGCAATGAATTCTATTAACTTGATGTGAACGAGAAAACTTTTCAAAAAGACCAGTTGCCTCATCGATATTTTGAATATGAAATTGGCCAGATAAAATATTATACTCACGCACAACTTTTATTGGGTACTTATTTTGCTCGTTACTTTGTCCTTCGTCGTAGTACTTTGATAGACGTCCACTTGAAGAGCATTTGATATAATCTATATTTTCATTTTTTAAAAAGTTTTCAAGGTTCGCCAAATTACTCATTTGAGCTTCACCAAAAGCTTCGAAAATTTTGGGAGGAATTGAGTTACGAACAATTTTTTGCGCCCATTCATTTTTAGAATTTCTAAGCACCTTCATTAAAAAGTGATCATCATGCTCAAGGTACTCTTCAATATTAGCAGGGATACGATATTCATCTGGAGATGAGTTGAAAAAGCGCTTTAACATTTTTTCTAAACATACACCTTTATAATGAAAGTAAACCATCAAAAACATATGAAAACGACTTAAAAGAAAATCATCAAAAGTTGCAATGGCCCTCTCTGAAATTCCTAAATAAGCAGATCCATCCATGACAGTAATTCGCATATTATCGATAATCCAATCTAGATCAAATTTTCCATAGCTTACTCCACAGAAGTATGAATCTCGTAATAGATAGTCCATACGGTCACAATCCATCTCACTACTTACTAGTTGATGTAAAATAGGGAAGTAATTGATATTTTCAATAGTAAAGTATTCAGCATTATTAGTATGACCAAGGATGAGTTCCGCAATCATATTAGGATCAACTCCAAAGTCACGAATGACTTCATCAAATGATTCTGTAAAGCTAGAATCCACAATAGATTTTAAAGTATAGTCTTCATGGGTTGCTTTGGTATTTTTTGCAGGTTTAAAATGTGCCGGTAAATTTAAGTCATATACATTAGGCATCACAAACTCTGTTGTATGAGAAAGAGGAGCATGTCCGATATCATGTAAGAGACAACCTAAGCGCACAGTCTGTCTTAGACGAATAAAGTCTTTATTTGTTAATTTATCAGCAAATAATTGATCAAAAACACGACTTACAACTTCCATGACTCCAATGGAGTGAAGGTAGCGAGTATGTGTGGCACCTGGAAAAACATATTCTGAAAATCCAAGTTGCTTAATACTTCTAAGCCTTTGAAAGAAAGGGTGTTCGATTATCTTTTCTTCTTGTGGTTGAATTTTGATTGAACCATGTACGGGATCTCTGACTTCCACTTATTTCCTTTGAGTTTTTAAATTCTAAATCTTATCTTTATTTGCATCTAGCCATGCAATGATATCTGAAGACTCAAACATTGGTTGATTATCAATGTAGAGACAAGGCACAGTTGAACGTCCTGTTCTTTCTTGGTGAGAAGCTGCATTGGCAGGATCCTCTAAAGTATTTTTAAATGAGATTTTGTCCTCTAAGCCAAGGTCTTTTATCTTCATAAGAACTCGATAGCAAAAAGGACATTGTTCATAATAATAAAGTTCTAAAGTCATTTTAATCTCTTAATAATCCTCATCATCGTCATCGCGATCAAGATCAAAACCAACAGGCTTTCCTTGAGCATACTCAGCATCTTCATCGAATAACTCATCTTCATTATCAGCTTCTTCTGGATCATCTAGGCCTTCATTATAACTCCAGCCATAACCAAAACTAGCATCTACTGGCTCATCATCTGGATTATATTCATCCGATAATTTTCCATTTGTTTCAATCGCCTCTGACTCTTCTTCTTTTTCTATTTCATCAGCAGGAACTTCTGAACCAGTTGAAGTCTCGTCTATATCTGCGGTACTTGCATGAGCTGGTTCAAGCACTTCAACTTTTTCTTTTTCAACTTCTTTGGTTTTATCTTTTTTAGCTTCTTTTTTAGGAGTAACTTTTTTTGCAGCTTTTTTCTTAGTTGCTTTTTTTGCTACTTTCTTTTTTGCAGCTTTTTTCTTGGTCGCTTTTTTAGCGACTTTCTTTTTTGCAGCTTTTTTCTTAGTTGCTTTTTTTGCTACTTTCTTTTTTGCAGCTT
>CAJXHA010000354.1 GCA_913053615.1 uncultured Bacteriovoracaceae bacterium
TGCGATGATCAACCCCAGGGTGCCCATCTTTATCACCTCCTACCCATGAGCGAAAGTGAACAATGATGCCCCGACGATAAAAGTCAATTTGTTGAGAGATGATTTCCTCTCTTAGCACATATGAATAAAGGTATTGTGCTTCATCTTTTACACTTGGCTTTTCATTGCGCGCCATAGGAATGTATAAAGCTAAACTTAGTATATATCGAATTCGATCTTCAACATGGTGACGGCCATAATTAATCGCTTCGATCAAAGCTTCGTAAATATCTCTGAATAATTGTAATGTCTCTTCATTTCTAGCTTCAGTTGGGTGGGCGGTAAAAACAAAAATACTAGCATATGGTTTATTTTTAAATTCTTTATGCTCTTTCCCTTGTAATCTCGAATAGCGATAAGCAGATTCACAACGATTAATTAACTCCAACATAAGTGAAAAAGCATGGCAGATTCTATAGAGCTCTTTATTACTTAACTTTCCCAAGTTCTTTGAATTGCTTTGTAGAACTTTTATCACTTCGCTCTCTTGCGCAGCTCGAATAGTTTTCATCTGTTTTCGTAATTTTTCGATGCGATTAAAGGTTTCTGTTCCGTATTGGTCTTTGATGCTTTGTCCAAGCAAACGAATTGCCCAATAGACTAAACTTTGTAATTCTTTAGGTATATGATTCATAGTACATAAGTATAATAAAAACTTTTGATAGCGAATAGGGATTTATCTGTATGTTACGTAGACAGTTCATTAAATACTCCTCAATTGGAACAATAATGACATTGGTATTGGCCCATAATGTACCAAGTTATCTTTTAAATGAAGATGTTCCCCTACTTGATTACTCAACTTTAAGCGCAAATCAACAAAAAGTTCTCTACTTACTTATACCAACAGTTACGGGCATAAAAATGAATCATCAATTAATCTTGCTACTCATGCAAAGAATAGAAGATTTCTTTATAACTTTACCAATTGATAGAAAAAGTGAACTCGAGCAATTATTCTCTCTCTTTGATGCAGGACTTTTTACAAAAGGACTTACTAAAACTCCTCTTCAATTTAAAAGTGAAAAGGATATCATAAAGCTTTTAGAGAATTGGAAAGTTGAATTTGATCATTTCGTTTTAAATAATCAATTATATGTGGCCTATAAATCATTATGCGATTTAGTTTTCATGGGATTTTATTCAACTAAACAAGGTCATGATATAGCCAAGTATCAGAGTTTTTATGCGCGTTTATAAAAGAAAACACAAATCTGCTCAAGCAGATGAATTACCTAGTACTCTAAGCTACGACGATATCATTATCGGAAGTGGTGCTGGTGGTGGCCACCTTGCGATGAAGCTTGCGAAAACTGGTCGACGCATTCTAATTATTGAAGCAGGTAAATTACAATTAAATAATGATTTTAATGATGATGAACTAAAGAGTTACCAAAACCTTTATCAAGAACAACTCTCAAGAACTTCAAGTGATAAGAAAATTAAAATCTTACAAGGAAAGGCAGTCGGAGGTTCAACCACTGTTAATTGGACATCCTCTTTTAGAACTCCTGAGTCGACTCTAAAGCATTGGGAACAAGAGTATGGTATTAAGCTTGATTTAACTAAACACTTTGAAAGTGTTGAAGCTTTTTATGGTATGAAAAAGTGGGAAGGCCCAATAAATAATAATAATCAACTTTTACAAAAAGTATGTGAAAAAAACAATTGGGAGTACGGAACAATCGCTAGAAATGTTAATGGTTGTGCAAATACTGGTCTTTGTGGTCTAGGATGTCCTGTTAATGCTAAACAATCTTCGCTCATTAGCTCTATTCCAAAAGCACTAAAAGAAAATGTAGAAATCATTAGTGAATTAAGCGTGGAAAAGTTAAATTACCTAAATGAAAATATAATATCTATAAGTGCGTACAATCCATCTAAGAAAGAATTTACAATTAAGGCCAAAAGATTCTTTCTCTGTGCTGGTAGTATTGGAACCCCTGGCATTATGCTTCGCTCTGAATTAAGAGATCCCTATCAATTAACAGGAAAGAGAACTTTCCTTCACCCAACCTTAATGAGTGCCTATGTCTCTGACCAGATTGTTGAGGGGGCAAAGGGAGCTCCACAAACAATATATTCGAATCACTTTTTAGAGGATGGATTTAAAGAAGAGACCATGGGGTTTAAATTAGAAGTCGCGCCAATACATCCCGTTCTTTATGCAACTGTAAGTGATGACTATGGAAAAGATCATTTCGATTTTATGCAAAAAAGACCTTATTTAAGTGCACAGATTTTACTTTTAAGAGATGGACTCCATCCTAAAAGTCAGGGAGGAGAAGTCTTTTTAAATAAGCATAATCTCCCTGAATTAAAATATGATCAAAATGACTTTTTTAAAAATGCAGCTAAACGGGCCATGAGTATTTTGGCCTCAGCTCAATTAGATGCAGGTGCGAAGGCAATATATCCTGGTTTATATAATACTCAATTTGTAAGTGATAAAAGTGAGTTTAATAAACTTATAAATGATCCCAATAGATTCATTAAAGTATTCTCTGCTCATGTCATGGGAGGAGCTCCTATGGGGACAGATGAAAAGAAGTCATTGGTGAGTACCAATGGTAAATCACATTATTATAATAATCTTTATATTATGGATGGATCAGTTTTTCCTACATCTATTGGAGCAAATCCAATGGAAAGTATCTACGCCCTGGTGGATCACATGAGTGATGACTTAGACTAAGTATAAACTGGGACACTAGTATGGGGATGAATAGCTAAAAAACATCCTTGTTTTTGGATAAGCTGAATTCTCCCATCCATGGTCGAACCCCTTTGGGGCATGTTCAGCTCATCAG
>CAJXHA010000355.1 GCA_913053615.1 uncultured Bacteriovoracaceae bacterium
CGACCAAGGATGGGAGAATTCAGCTTATCCAAAAACAAGGATGTTTTTAGTAATTTATCCCCATACTAGTGTCCCAGTTCTTATTACATATAGAATGAGATTTCACTACTCGAGTAATTTAAACGCATCGACTGAGTATTAATTAAGTGCCTAATTAGGCGCCCATTCAAAAAGCCCGCAGACAAAGAGAACTCTTCAGGCTTTTTAATCGTAATATTATTCTTTCCCTCAACAAATTCAATTAAGATACTCGTTGAACGATCATCAGATACAAGTTTATGATGTGAGAAATTAGTCAAAAGCTCCCCTAGAGTAAGATAAAAAATCATACTCATAACATGGGGATTAAAGTTATTTTCAAAACTATGATCATGTTCAAAGTGAGTCACGATATTTAAGTTATTTTCAATCAACCTAAATCTGATTAATTCAAGTGCTTGGTTAAATGATTCTTGAATTTTATTATTATATTGGCTTTGAGTTTGTGGACGATACTTAGAAAAACCTAGAAATGTCTCAACTAACTTCTTACAACGATTAACTGTGTCCTTCATCTGGTTTACATTATCTGCCATTTCAGGGCTTTCAAAGTCTAGTAAAATAACATCTAGTGCTGCCATAATACCGGCCAGAGGATTATTTAATTCATGGGCGATGGAAGAGGTAATAATACCTAAATCACTAGAAGAGGAATCCGTGTGAGTATCATCTTCAATAAAGTCTTTTACTCTTACAAAATAAAAGAGGGTCACTCCCCCATCAGAAAGTTTATGGACTTTATAGAGCTCATTTCTAAGGGTTACTTGCTCATTGTCTTTAAGCTTTAAACACTTTTTGGCCGTCAGGTTTAAATTAACAAATTTTGCGTTATGTAGGGTTAATACACCTGCTTCATCAAAGAGGACGAAGGGAAAAGGAACAGCATTAATGATGGTTTGGTAATCATTTCCATACTCAATACGAAGAACATTACTTTCTAAGCGCTTAGAGAATTGTTCAACGGCATTATAAGTATAAAGAGCTTTTTCAATAGTATAATCTTGATTCACATCCCAAGTCAGGAAGTATAAATCATCTTTAATTTTAAAAGGTATCAGGTGTGAGAGGTCCAAAGAGTAGGCCGTAAAACTATCACATAATGAAAACTTACAATTTAGATGAGCTTGGGTAATCTTTTCGATTTTCCCCATTAACTCTTTCATATCTAAACATGAAATGATTTCCACTAATAAGCTATCATATTTATTGGCAAACTTTTTAAAGTCATAGGAATCTATTTTCTTTTTTTGAACAATCTTTTTAAAGAAGTCTTGTGAGTAATTAAGCAGATCGACTTCTATTTTTTCAATTTGGCTTGCAATCCTTAAGTACAGATCATTTAAGACCGGTTCAAGATCGTCTTTGCGAGATATTTTTGCTTGGATATTCTTATGCTCATTAAAATCAAAGAGGTTTGTATTCGTTGATTCAATCAGAATATGAAACTCATTAGCATTTGGTTCAAATTGCTTTGGGTTTTCTGAACTAATCACAAGTATTTTTAAAGCATGAGTTGACCTATATTCATCTAGAGGAAGAATTTTTTCGTGGCCTAAAATAGTGAATTCATCTTTTAAGAGGGTTTCAATCTCTGTATTGGCAGACTGTAGCCTGCCATCAAAATAAACTTCAATATTTTTTATCCAAGAATTTAATTTACTCATTTCGCGCTATTAAATTGTTCCTTAGAAACTTCAACCAGGTTAAATCCATCAACCCAAGTTCCATTAACCTTCACTCCCCAGTGAAGGTGCGGTCCACTAACACGTCCAGTAGCTCCAGCAAGTCCAATAATATCACCTTGATTTACAATACTCCCCTTAGTTGTGAGGATCTTTGAAAGGTGTCCATACATAGTGAAAATATCCATCCCATGATCAATCACGACAACATTTCCAGAAAAGAAGAGGTTTCCAACATAAACAACCTTTCCTCTATTCGCAGCAGGGATTTTTACACCGGTACGTGCCCTTAAATCATTTCCAAGGTGTTGTGACTTTTTCTTATTATTAAAGATTCTTCTCTTACCATAATGACTGGTTACAAAAGAATTTAATGGTTTTATAAATGGTTTTTCAAATAAGAACTCATCTGCTGAATTAAGATAGATTTTCTTTTTGATTTCTTTTTCTTTAATAATTCTTTTAATTGCAGCAGGACTATAATCAACTTTTCCCTTTGCTACATTTAGGGTTTCAAATGGATATTTAAACTCTCCAATATTCACATTAAAAATCTTTTGGCCTTCAAAGCTACAATTTAGATTTGTATTTGGAGCAAAGTAATTAGCGCCAATATAAATTTGTCCAAAACCATCACGAACGAGTAAGTTACGATTTCTTTTATCACTACAATTTAAAACATAAGTTCCATCAGGCTTTCTAAAAGTAAACTTACTATAAGTAACTTTTCCATTTAAAAGCTTTAAGTTAACTACTTCATCAATCAGCGGTTGAGGTTTAACGGGTGCTTTTTCTTTTTCAGTAGAAGTATTCATCTTAATTTGTGAACAGCTTACTAATAAAAAGAGTGCAATTACATTTTTAAAATTCATTTTTAGACCTTTTTCACCTTTTGTTTTCCATCCTTAAAAACAATTTCAAACTCAGTGTCTTTAGATTGTGCAAATATTTCCTTACTCTCAATGGCCTTATTCTTTGGATCAAGAACATAAGAGTAACCACGATTTAGTACATTATTAGGATTAAGAGAGTTTAATAATTTATGAGCACTCTCATTTCTTTGTCCTAAATCTTTTAATTTATTATCTATAAAAAGATGCATTTTTTCAAAAGTATCTTCTAA
>CAJXHA010000356.1 GCA_913053615.1 uncultured Bacteriovoracaceae bacterium
TGGGTACCTCTCACTAACACTACAATTATATTGATTTGCTTTTATCTCATACGTGACATCATACTCACCTGGTTCTAGTTCTAAATTATTTATAAATATTTCATTTGAATCTAAACGCCCAAAATTCCCATTACATTTTTTATTCTCAATAAAGATTAAGTTCTTCGTATTTTCGATTTTTTTATAAAATGAACTATACTCTTCAACAATATCCTCTGCAACTCTAAGTGTTTCCTTACAGTTTTTAATAGTCTCTGTGTCTTGTTTTGTTTTATTATCTTTACTCTCTATCTTTTTAATAATGTTTCTACACTTGTAAACTTGAACTGAATAATAATCATAAAAAGTTGGATCACATTTTGTTTTATCTATTATAATCTCTGCATCTTCAATGTCTCCATTTGTTTGCAAGATTGAATACATCTCAACGCTAAATACATTTAAAGAAAATATAAATATAATAAAACAAAACAATAAATACTTTTTCATAACTAACCCCTGAGCCAACGTTCAACATTTAACTTTTAGATTTTTAGGCCCAAAAGCTTGTGGTTTTTCTGTTTGAACATCATAACATGAGTCTACTTATCGGGTTTGGGCTGGATTCCTTTATGCATAAATATTGCCAGCTTCTGGATGGGCAATCTAGCAAGTGCTTTGGGCGGATTATTAAGATTTTGTGTGTCTAGAGGTACTTGTAATTACATTGAGTGATTTTTTTTTATTTAAGGTTTTCTTAAGTGAGCTTGCTGGGATTTTGGCAATTTTTGCTAAATATTATTTTGGTATTGCCCAGTTTTTAAGCACAAAAAAAGACCCTCAATTGAGGGCCTTTCTTTGTCTATATTTTATTACTACTTTTAATTACATTTGAGCGTTGTAGATCTCTTCAATACCTTTCCAGTATCCAGTGAACTCAGCTTTTTCTTTGTACCAAAGAAAATCTGGTCTATCATCACTGATCCACTCTCCACCTACAATTCTATTGCTTGAATCAAGTTCAATCCAATATGTGTAAGTTCTAGTGTCATACTTGGCATTGCTTGTTCCAATGACTGCTGTATCAAGGGCGTTGATTGTAGCTGCATATTTTACTTTTGATTCAACTAGTACACGCTTAACTGTGCCATGTGCACTATTTCTTGTGTCACCATTAGCTTGTCTGATAATTCTTGAACTAAATTCAACAGCTGGGTGATTCCAAACCTGCTTATAGCGATCCATATCAGCGATAAAACCTTTCTTTGAAATACCAAGTCTATTTGTCATAATGATATGAAGTGCACCAGCGTTTACATCTTTACATCCGCTTCTTGAACTAAGAAATGGAATTCTAGCTCCAACAAAACATCTCTTACCAACTTGAACAGTCTTACTATCAGATACTTTTGCATAGTAATAAGCAAGTAATGCTTTGATGTCAGCAGCATAAAAAGTGATTTCGATTCCATCGTTATTATAAAGAGTCACTGTTTTTGGTTCTCTGTGGTGAAGTGAACTTGGACTTACACCGTGACAGATTCCGTGCCATGCATCTGCACCACGTCTTGTTTGTCCCCATACTCTATCTACTGTTGGGTATGAGTAATCTCCCATATAAATATCTAGTTTTTCAGCTGGAGAAAGTTTATTGATATCGTCTTTTGAAAGACTGATTAATTGATTAAGATCTGGTGATCTGTATTTGAAGTCTTGAGGATTATTTGAGCGCCATCTTTGAGCGATCCCACCTCTATTATTTGCCCAATAATAACCAGGCCAAGCTAAACCAGCATCGTCTAAGCTACCGCTAAGTGGTAATTGATCAAATCTAGTTTCAAAGTCTGCATTCATTTTGAATGGATCATTCCATCCGTCCCAAGAGTTCTTTCCATTACCATCAACGTTTGCAAAAGCAACGCAGCTAGCCATAATTGCCATAATCAAAAATTTCATAATATTTTCCCTTACCTTATTTAATAAAAGGGTTTTATGAACTTGTGCACAATCTGGCGAGAGGCTTTGAAAAAATTATACATTTCCACTACTTAAGAATTCTTAAAGCCTTTATTAACTATATATTAAGACTTCGTTAATATATTGTTCAACTTTTGTCTATGTGTATGAGATTGTTCAATATAGGCTTTATCTATTAAATAGTCTAAGACAATACTTAGAAAAGTAGATAAATCAAAGCTTATAAGGAGCTAATTATGGATAGTACAAGATCATTTAATATACAGTTTGTATCGAACATCACAGGTATTAATCCACATACGATTAGGGCCTGGGAAAAACGTTATGATGCCATTCATCCGGAAAGAGATCATAATGGACGTCGTTTATATTCTCAAACTGATATTGATAGACTGAACCTTCTGCACGATTTAGTGAAGGTTGGAAATAGTATTTCAGATATCGCACATCTTGCTAGTGAAGAGTTATTAGAGATTCATCAACAATTTGTTAAGCCTACTCAGAAACAAGTTAAGGTTGATCCTAATTTTGATATTCACTTCTCATTACAAAATATTTATATGGGACTTGATTTTTATAAATTAGATGTGATTGGCCATGAGTTATTTAAAGCTGCAGATAGTTTAAATGCACAAGACTTTGCTTTAAAAATTATCGAGCCATTAGTAACAAAGATTAGAAAGTTAAAACAAGAAAAGAAATTGGATGTAGAAGAACGTGCACCAATTTTTCATTTAGTGAAATCTCAATTAATGAGAAAGCTCTTTAGTAATGATAACTCAAATGGTTCATCAAAGACGATTGTGATTGCAGCGGCACAAGGCCAATTAAATGAAATTGGAGCACTTGTGACTGCTATTCTTTGCCAGAATAATGGTTATGACATT
>CAJXHA010000357.1 GCA_913053615.1 uncultured Bacteriovoracaceae bacterium
ATAGTAGATATGAAAGATAATAAACTTATAGAATTGTTTAAAGATTCAGCCGAGAAACTGAACAAAAAAGAGAAACACAGTACAGCACTTCATTCGATGGGTGGATATGGTGAGATAGACCATGAGAGGATTTGTCCTTTTCGTTCTGTTGCGTTTGAAGAATGTCCCTTATGTAAAATAGAGAGTTTGGATAATCTATGATATCATTCGCACAGTTATTAAATGAAGATAAAAACACACACTTAGAACATCTTGAAGATGAGATAATTAATAATGGTTTAACTGGTGCTAAGACAGCAGTTAGATTCTTGAACTCATTAAAAGATATGTTGAACGGAGTTGGTAAAGGTTCAACGAATGTTACAGTAAAATGGGATGGAGCTCCAGCAGTTTTTGCTGGTATAAATCCAGAGAATGGGAAGTTTTTTGTTGCAACAAAATCGTTATTTAATAAGGTCCCTAAAATTAATTATACCAATGAGGATATAAGAACCAATCATGGTTCCGGGGGTCCGGCAGATAAATTAAAACTTGCACTCAAACATCTTCCTAAACTTGGAATGAAAGGTATATTCCAAGGTGACATTATGTTTACTAAAGAGGATCTTGCAGAAGAAGTAGTTGATGGTGTTAAAAGTATAGTCTTTACACCCAACACAATAACTTATGCAGTTCCGGCTGATAGTAAATTAGCTAGTACAATTCGTAAAGCAAGTATAGGAGTTGTCTGGCATACATCATATAGTGGAAAAACTATTGCAGATTTGAGTGCGTCTTTTGGTGTAGACTCTAGTAAGTTTACAACAACCAAAAGTGTTTGGTCGGAAGATGCTGGTGTTAAGAATGTTAGTAGTGTTGCTGGTTTGACAAAAGCAGATACCAAGAGTCTTACTGCTAAAATAAATATGATTAAAGGAGCTATAAAAAAGACAGGAAGATTTTTTGATGTACTCAAAAGAGAACAGACCATACTAAGTCTAGGTGGTCAACTGAAAATCTTTTTTAACTCTAAGATTCGTGCAGGTACTAAGTTGTCAGGTGTAGACAAACTCGTTAAGGAGTTTGATAAATATTATATTGATCGTATGACAAAAGAGATTGCTGATAGGAAAACAGACAAAGGTAAAACAAAATACAAAAAGATACTCAAAGATTCTAGTAAGGAATTAAAGAACTATAAGAACGAAATATATTTTGCCTTTGCAACTTACTTAGCAATTAAAGAAGCAAAGTTGATTGTTGTTAGTCAGTTGAATAAGATACAAGGTATTGGAACATTTCTCAAGACGGGTGATGGATTTAAAGTAACAGCTCCAGAAGGGTTTGTTGCTATTAATGCTAAGAGTGGAAAAGCTGTCAAGTTGGTTGATAGATTAGAATTTTCTCATGCCAACTTTACTATTGCAAAAAATTGGAGTTAATGTATAAAGAGGTGATTTAATGGAACATAAAGTTTACCGTTATTTTCAAAAATTACCGTTTGTATTTGATCCAAATAAATTAGAAAGAGCATTAGACCAAGTATTAGAAATTGCACCATGGCCTCAACAATTAATAAATGTTGATAAGAAATATCAACAGATTTGTTTGACAAGAAAAAAAGGACAGAAAGCACCAGATTGTTACTATGAAGGAAATGGTGGTGTGTATCATGTGTTTGTCGATGGTAAGGAAGAAAACCGTCAACAAGATTTAGATGAGGGTGAATATTCAGAATTTATATCTGAATTTAATCACACCTACTTTAAAGAAGTTTATGATGAGATAAATAATTATTGTAAAAAAGAATATAATGGTGTATTAGGTCGTGTTCGTTTGATGTTATCAAAACCAAGAGCATCATTATCTTGGCATCGTGATCCAGAACCAAGACTTCATGTTCCAATAGTTACTAGTTTTGGAGCTATGATGATAGTAGAGGATGAAGTACTTCATATGAAAACTGGAGAAGCTTGGTTTGCAGATACAGAATATTATCATAGTCAGTTTAATGGAAGTGAAGTAGATAGAATACATATTGTAGCATCATTATATAGAGATAAGGATTTTTATTGTATGGAGGATTGTTTAAAGGGGAATGACTATTACTAAAGTTAAGTCAAGGTATTGTGTTAAATGTGACGCATTATATAAATATGAATGTGTATGTCCAAATAATGTAAGAATGAGAAATATTAAAAAAACTTTCCAAAAAAATTAGTTTGGAAAAAATCAAAACAGCTTTGGAAGAAGTTGGATTACATGGAGAAGAAAATGAAATCATTTAAAGAAATGTTGGAAGCATCTGGTGATAAAAAAGCTTATCAGGCTTTCTTTGCAAAGAAATTGAAAAAGTATGGTGTTGGTAGTCCATCTGAATTATCTGGTGAAGAAAAAAAGAAGTTCTATAATGAAATTGATAAAGAGTGGGAAGGTGAAAACGAAAGCGATTAATTAAAGGGAAGATATGAAAAACTTTAAAACATTTATGGAAGCATCAGCTTTATTTACGAGTCCAATTACAGGTGGTGGTACTATTAAACAGGTGGTTTCTACTTTATCAAAAAAACTTAAAGCACCATCAAGTGATTTTGATTTTAAAAGGGCGCACGTTGATACAGGTATGCCGACCAGTGGTATGGGGTGGGGTAGTGATCCTGAAAAGAATGCAGAAATGGAATTAGTAATGATTTCTTTTTCTTTAGATAGTAAAAAAGATTGGCCGTCTGGTAAATTCAAAAAGTCAAGATGGGTTAATGTGAATCTTTATCGGGATGGTATATTGAATATGACTAAGTATAGTCCTGAAATTAAGAAACCTTTAGGGAAAATAAAAGTCAAATCTAT
>CAJXHA010000358.1 GCA_913053615.1 uncultured Bacteriovoracaceae bacterium
TGATTGACTCAACTTTAGATGTCTGTGCACAACTTATAAGTGCAAATGAGAGGATTCCAAAAACTAACTTCATAATTATTCCTTTAATCGGTTCTTCCAATTTTCTAATATTTTTTCTACATTACTTTCATTTAATTGAAGTGCTGGGTGTGTGTGAAGACTTAAAGTCATTTTATGACACCAAGTTATTGCACTTGCACCTACAGGTTGTGTCTCTAGTACAGGAGGAAAGCCCGAGAGTTTAAAGTGCTCACAGCCATCTGCCTGCCACTCGCCTAAATTAGTAAACACTCCCGTTCGAACTTGTAGGTACTTATTAAGTTTAACTAATTTTTTTAATAAGAACTCTCCAGTCACCACACCTATTCCAACTCCTAAGACTCCTCCTAAGTGCTCATAGCGAGATAATCTTTTTTTAATCTGCTGATTAATATCGAAGACACCATGGTGTTTCTTTATAACTGCATCCACAAAACCGACTTCATTTTGAGAGAGATTGTCTTTTGTATTCACTCTTAAGTTTACAGGTATAAGCCAAATATCTTTTCCCTTCCCATTTAAGAGTTCTTGAAAAGAAGCATTTAGATGATAAAGCAAAAATGCATTCACACTTACATTCATTGCTTGAGCTCGCTCTTTAATCGCTCTTGTTTCTGCTACGTCTAAAAAACTCACAGCTCTTGGATAATGCTTTTTAGAGCTGCGCCAATTCTTATTAAAGTTTTTAAAACCGCTGGCATAAAAAGGAATTCTTAAAAGATAAATAAAAAAACCAATAAGGTACTTGTAAAAAGGTGCACCCTTGCCCCGCAGGCTTAGAGTCGTTTTCGGTTTATCTACTTTGGCCACATGTGTGAGAAAGCCACCGATAGCATCAAAGCGACCGTGGTGAAAGCGATAATCTTGCATTCCCTCTCCCACATCACATTGCAAGAGAATATCCATGTCTTCACCCATGGAACTTAAAGTTTCAAACCAAATACGTACGGAATCTTTCGCTTTCATCATTTTATTATATATAATGATAGCATGAGATTAAAAGATCCAATTTTATTTATTCCTGGAGTTATTGCCCCATACCAATTAGGTAATTGGCACTACTTTAATAATTTAAACAAATTCATGCAGTCCAAGTACTATATTGCTGAAATAGACTCCTGGGGGACTTTAGCTGAACGTAGCCTTGAGTTAAAGAGCTATATTGATGAGCATATTACTGAAAATAAAATTCATATTCTTACTCACTCAAAGGGAGGCTTAGATCTTGAATATCTTTTTCAAACTTATCCTGAGTATCGCGATCGCGTATTAAGTCATACTTCTCTCTCTTGTCCATATGGAGGAAGTATTATTGCATTTATTTTTTGGATTCTCTTTTTTCCCCTAGAATTATCTACTAGAGGAAAGAAAGTCAGAGCAACTTTAAGAGAGTTATTTCCTAAGAAAAGAACTAAAGAAATAAAACAAAATTATCCCGAGTATTGTATTCTCGGTTATTTAGGAATATTCACTCCAACTTACCCTTTATTTTTTATAACAAATATATTTATACTTTTATCAGAAGGGGCCAATGATGGTTTTGTTTCTGTTAAGTCATCTCAAAAAGGTGAAGTATTAAAGAAATACAAAACAGATCACATTGGGCTAATTGGACATTTTTATACTCGTAAAAGACAGGATATTTTTGAAAATATTTTAAAAACATTAGCGTTAAAGATTAATGAAAACGAAAAGTAATGATTCTCGCATTCAAGCTTTACAAGCAGGTTATAATTGGAAGATAAGATCTTTTGAAATTGCTTCTATTATTATCAATATTTCCCTCACTCTTTTTTTCGTTATTAGTTTAAAACTTAATTTAATACATTATATTTGGATTCTTCCATTATCTTGGGTTTTAGCAGATATTATTTCTGGTCTTGTTCACTGGTTTGCAGACACTTATGGAAAAGTTGAATGGCCCATAATTGGCAATACATTTATTCGCAGTTTCCTAGAACACCATATTGATCCACTCTCAATTACTCGTCATGATTGGATAGAGACAAATGGTGCAAATTTTTTTATTGGGATTCCTCTCTTAATTTTGATGTACCTTTTTGAAGCTTTCATTCCCAATACAATTATTATTCTCTTTGCTTTAACAAATATTTGGACTGCTCTGACAAATCAATTTCATAAATGGGCGCATACACCTAGGCCTAATCAATTAGCAAGAATTTTACAGGCATCAAAATTAGTATTAAGCACAGAGACTCATGCTCAACACCATAAAAGTCCTTTTGATATCAATTATAATATCACCAATGGGCATACGAATATTATTTTTGAAAGATTTAAAATTTATCGCCGATTAGAAAAGATATTCTCAATTCTCTTTAAATTAAATCCTCACAGAAATCTTTAGGCCTTATCAGCTTTAAACTGGAACACTAGCGTGGTGGTAATAAAAGCACACTTGCTATCACAAATTACAAGTAGCCTCAGAATCCTCTTACCTTTTCAATAAGTTATAACAAGCTATATAGTCATCTAGCTTGCATAAAAGCTCTTGATGCAAGGCTGCCCACACTGTCACTCAAAACAATTCATAAAAGATGGTCGTTATTTTAGAAAAAATGACTCTCGTTATGTCCAACGATTTCAATGCAAAGAGTGCTTTAAAAAATTTTCTGTAGCTACAACTGAGCTTGAGTGCGGACATAAAAAAAGAAGAGTCAATTATCAAGTCTTTAAACTTTATTGTTCGGGAGTTTCTTTTAATAGAATGGCTTGGCTTTTAGGAGTTCATAGACTCACAATCAAAAGAAAAATTCTTTATCTAG